>JBHJOU010000145.1:0-11019 GCA_050329355.1 Rivularia sp. (in: cyanobacteria) | reverse complement strand
TTCATTGATATTATCGGTTGACTGCACGGCAATTAAGGTTTAAGGAAAAGCGAATAGCTTGGTTATTATCACATAATCTGGGTACCGGATTTGCTTCTAATTTCTTTTTGTCTACAAATTAGAAGTCGGGTTTTTAGGATGATTATTTTATATGACAAATATTTTCGATAAAAACCCGACTTCTCATTCCAGGAAAGTTAAATTACTCTTCTTTCATCACCTCAGCAGTTTTATTGCGATCTAATTTCAAAATTAATACGGATAATGGTGGTAGACATAAATCTAATGAGTATTGTTGATTGTGCATTGACCAATTATCCGTCCATTTACCGCCTAAATTACCCATGTTACTACCACCGTATTCTCGCGCATCGCTGTTAAATAATTCGGTATAAAATCCTGGCTCCTGTACACCGATACGGTAGTGAGAATGGGGCTGGGGAGTAAAATTACAAACAGCGACGACAAAATCTTCGGAATTTTTATCGCGACGGATAAATGAAACTACACTGTGACGATTATCGCTACAGTCAATCCACTCAAACCCAGGTTCTTCAAAGTCTTGAGTATATAGGGAAGGTTCACTACGGTAAAGTTGATTCAAATCTTGGAAGAATGTTTTTAACTGCTGATGTGGCTCAAATTGCAACAAGTTCCATTCTAAATCTGCCCAAACATTCCATTCGCTCCACTGCCCAAATTCCATGCTCATAAACATGGTTTTCTTGCCGGGGTGAGTAAACATAAAGCCAAACAAACAGCGCACGTTGGCTAGCTTTTGCCATCGATCTCCGGGCATCTTGCCGATAATATTACTTTTACCATGCACTACTTCGTCATGGGAGAGCGCCAACATGAAGTTTTCGCTGTGGTGATACCACATACTAAAGGTCAGATTATTTTGGTGAAACTGACGAAACCAAGGGTCCATGCTGAAATAATCGAGCATATCATGCATCCAGCCCATGTTCCACTTTAAGTTAAAGCCCAATCCGCCAGTATAGGTAGGCCAGGATACCATCGGCCATGAAGTCGATTCTTCTGCAATGGAAAGCGAACCGGGAAAATAACTAAATATAAGGTGATTTACACTACGAATAAATTCTACTGCTTCTAAATTCTCTCGACCGCCATATTCGTTTGTAACCCATTCTCCTGGTTCACGACAGTAATCGAGATAAAGCATCGAAGCTACTGCATCAACACGAATGCCATCAATATGGTATTTATCAAACCAAAATAAAGCGTTGGCTGTCAAAAAATTACGCACTTCATGACGTGCATAATTAAACACTAGAGTTCCCCACTCTTTATGTTCACCTTTGCGGGGGTCTGCGTGTTCGTATAAATGAGTACCATCAAAGAAGGCTAAACCGTGTCCATCTTTAGGAAAATGACCGGGAACCCAATCTACAATTACGCCGATTTCGTTTTGATGACACTGATCAACAAAGTACATAAAATCTTCCGGACTACCAAAACGGGAGGTAGGAGCGTAATAACCAGTTACCTGATATCCCCAAGAACCATCAAAAGGATGTTCGGCAATTGGCAGCATTTCAATATGGGTGTATCCTAATTCTTTGACGTAGGGAATCAGTTTTTCTGCTAATTCCCGATAAGTTAAAAAGCGTGCGCCAGTTTTGAGTTCCGAAACTGCTACCACAGGTTCAAGCTCACCATTAGGTAATTTATGTGGTTCATTCGTCCCAGCGTGCAACCAAGAACCCAAATGTACTTCATAAACTGAAATTGGCGCACTCAATTGGTCGGTATGACGGCGTTTTTCCATCCAATCGCGATCGTCCCATTGATAAGTATCCAAATCAGTGACGATAGAGGCAGTTTTGGGACGAACTTCTTGAGCAAAACCGTAGGGATCGGATTTTTCGTAAATATGTCCGGCAGAATTTTTAATTTCGTATTTGTAATGTTCTCCTACTTGCAATTCGGGAATGAATAATTCCCAAACTCCAACATCAGAACTTTTACGCATTTGATGTTTACGTCCATCCCAATTGTTGAAATCACCTAGCACTGAGGCATTGCGTGCATTGGGTGCCCAAACGGCAAAGTAAACACCTTTTACACCTTTAATTTCAGTGAAATGCGCTCCTAATTTCTCGTAAATTCGGTGATGATTCCCTTCATTAAACAGGTGTAAATCAAATTCTGTGAGTTTAGGAGAACGAAAAGCGTAGGGATCGTAAAATACTCGTTCGCTGTCTCCTTCTTTAACCTTGATCTGGTAGTTAGTTAGTTCTTGAGTATCTATAATACATTCAAAAAACTGGGGGTCATGTACGCTCTGCATTTCTTGTTCTTTCCGTTCTTCCGGAAGAACCACCCAAGCAGCACTCGCATTGGGAAGGTAAGCTCGCACAACCCAGACTTTTTTGCCATCTTTCTCTATTTGATGGGAACCAAGTATTTCAAAAGGGTCTTGATGTTGGTTCCGAATAATGCTGTTAACCTGTTCTGGGGCAATAGTGGTCATAGACATGAAGCTATTAGGCTGAATATTATGGATAAGTGAATCTATTTTTTGTATATCTATATATATTCTTTACATTTATTTGTAGTTTTTGTACGCTTCTTGAAAAATAAAGAAAATGGGAGACTTTCGGGACAAGGGGACAAGGGGACAAGGGGACAAGGGGACAAGGGGACAAGGGGAATTTCAACCTTTAACCTTTAACCTTTAACCTTTAACCTTTAACCTTAGACCTTTAACCTTTAACCTTTAACCTTTAACCTATCCCCAATATCTAATTAAAAATCTACGAAGGGGAAAATGGTTTTCAATATCTTGCGTAAACGGAGCAGGAAGACCGTATCCCGAACTTTAGGACTGAGTTGGGGTGGGTAGGGACGTGTTTTCAGTTCGGCTTGTAATTGAGCATATTCGGCGGGGCTTAGAGGTTTGCCATCAACTGGCGATCGCGCTTCTATGATAATTTCTGTTCTTAATATTTCTTCTGCAATATCTATCTTTGGGGGTAATGCAATTACAGGTGTTTTATGATATGTAAATATTTCTCCCAAAATACCTATTACGGTAGTTAAAAATATCAACAAAACTGCTTTTCGAGCTTTTTGTCTCCTCATGTTTAATTATTTTTTTATTATTCAGCGCTACACCGTTCAAAAGTATTACCAAAGGATTTTTAATGATCAATTTTTAATGTCCATTTTAGAACAGAGAAGTTTGAAAAATACGCTTTTAATTCCCATGCATTATCAAGTTTAATGCTTAAAGCTTAACGTTTAGGATGATTCTCAAGATGAGAATGAGTAATTTGAGAAAATTTTGAGAAAATTTTGAGAAACTTTAGCAGATTTCAAATACCGGAGACGGACAAAAAGACATTCCATAACTTCAAACACTTACTCACATAAAAACCTGGCAATCTCGATAATCATTACCAGGTTTACCTTTTCTACCAAAGCGAAATAGGGAAATTTCAAAAAATTTCAAATATTAGCCCTAAAACGCGATGCTCTATTCTCAAATTGTCAAAATCAACAGGTAAACCTGTATAGCATAATCAACAAAAAGAAGATGAGGAGCGACCTCTAAAAATATAGTGATAACAGTCTAAATACTAATTATCAACTATGGGGTAGTAGTCGGAGTAGCTTCAGGTACTGTCCCTGGAGCATCAACTGGTTCTCCAGCAGGAGGTGCAGTTTCAGTTCCGGCAGGGGTATCGCCTCCACCTTCGCAAGCTCCAAGAATCGTAGCCAAACCTAACAATAAAGCGAAACCAAAGACTTTGATTTTCATAACTCCTCTTTCACCAATTCAATCAAGAACTATTTATAGCCTGTTGAATACGATACCTTATTTGTTGATTTTTTTAAATATTGTAGTTTTAATTAGTTTCCATAAATAAATTATTCTTTTTTATACTGACCAAACCTTACGTAGGACGTTCTTATAGCTAAGACAGTTAGCTGTTCCCTATTTTGCGACAAAGCGCGTTATGATACCAGAAATTCCCAAGTTATGGAAGCACAGTGCCTGTGACCGAACAAAGATGCGATGATGCGCCCAACTCAAGAGTAAAGGCTGAGAATTGAATATTAGGTTGATTTCAAAGATTTTTACAAATCTTTAAAAAGGGGTGTAGGATATTGAATCAATGTTTTGTAAAAAATATTACTTATGCCCGAATATAAGTTTTGCACCGATTTTCGGTTTACATTTATTTAACTAAAGCACAGTTTGTTTAAACTAAAAGTTTATGGCTGCTATTCGCAAATCAAATTTAAGAGGTCAAAAACGTTGGTTAGGAAGAGATTCTACTAGTCAAGAGAATTTCAGAGGTTCTAAGTTCAATGAACATACCAGCTTTCCACCTTTCTCAAAACCCACACCTGGATTTTTAGATAGATCAAAACCTTCGAGTATGGGTTCAAATAATCCGTCATCGGCAAAAGTTAAACCTCAACGGACAAATTATCATCCCCCATTGGATGTAAAAAATATAGAGCGTAAAAAACGCGATCGTAAAGATCGCTTTGCCATACCCTTAATGCCAGATGGTAGTAAAGTACCTATGTGGTTAATGCGTTGGAATTCTGTTCATCGTCACACTTCGGTTGCTAGTTTTGTGTTAGTAAGTGCTACCTTGATAGTCTACGGTTGGACGGTATATTCCCAGCATCTATGGAGTAGCTCCTATAAAAAACTGCAAGATTTACAGCGGGATGAACGTCAGTTGACAAAGCATGATGAGACGCTGAAAAATCAAATGGCACAAGAAGGTAAAAAGCCGCATTCTGGACTAATCTCACCAACTCCAGCAAACACTATTTTTTTAGAAGAAACTGCACCGTCAAGCTCTCAGCAGGTTGATAAAAAGTCAGATGGAACAGAAACACAGCCTTTTAATGCGGGCGGATACTAAAATCAGCGTTAGCTAGTCTTGCTCCAGATTCCCATTAAATCTGTTGGCATCGGAATTATATATTTGTTTAACGCAAATTTTTCCCAAAGCATGATATGAGGACAAGCTTTATGCAGAAATTCCCAGGTAAAAGCAGTAGAACTCTGAAGAGAGAACATATAGAGTCGCGTTTTAATCGCAGTATTTTAAAGGATAAACAAAGGAAATTTGCAACAACATCTACACGGGTTTCACCTAATCCGAGAAACCGATTGTTTATGGTTTGGGGTGTATTAATTGCTGCTTGCTTGGGTTTGGGGATTAACTTGTACCGTTTACAAATTGTTGACGGTGCCAAATTGACTCAAAAGGCGCGAAATCAACAGATGTTTAGTATGCGTCCTTTTGTTCCTCGTCGTCAGATATTAGACCGTAATAATAGGGTTTTAGGACTTGACCTTCCAGTTTATACTTTATACGTACATCCGGAAATGTTTGATAAAAAGAAGCCTAGATCGGAGATTGCACGTCAACTGGGAACTATTTTAAATCAAGATCCTGAAGAATTAGAAGCAAAATTTAATAAACAAAAAAGCGGTATTTTTATTTCTTCTAAGTTAGCGGAAGAAGTTGCCGATCAAATTGCTGGCTTGAAACTCAACGGTATAGATTTAACTAAAAAATACTCTCGATATTATCCCTATCAAGATTTAGTCTCAGATGTCGTTGGCTACGTAAATTCCGACCGTCGCGGAAAAGCGGGTATAGAATATTCCCAAGAAAAATTTCTGGAACGTTCCATGAAGACGGTGCGGATGTCAAAAGATGGTAATGGTAGATTAATCGCAAATCGCGCACCAGATGGATTTTTGAATGTTGATAAATTGCAGATGCAATTAACCATTGATGTTCGTTTGCAACGCGCTACTAGAGAAGCACTCAAACAACAAATCGAAAAATATCAAGCCAAGCGGGGAGCGGTAATTGTGATGGATTCATGGGATGGCTCCATTCTAGCTTTGGCTTCTCAACCGACTTATAATCCCAATAATAATTTTACTCAAGATGATATTTCTTTGTTTAAAAATTGGGCAGTAGCCGATTTATACGAACCCGGTTCTACTTTCAAACCATTAAACGTGGCGATCGCCTTAGAAACTGGTAGTATCCAAGCAAATGATGTGTTTCGCGATACAGGGTTGATTAAAGTTGCAGATCGTGAAATCAGAAACGCGGAGAAAAACAGCAATGGAAATATTAGTGTTGCTCAAATTTTGCAAACTTCTAGCAATATTGGGATGGTAAAAATCATCCAGCGATTGCAGCCAAGTATTTATTACGGTTGGTTGGAAAGAATCGGATTGGGGCAGAAATCTGATGTAGATTTACCGTCTGAAACCAACAGTCGTCTCAAACCGCAAGAAGAATTTACGAATTCGCCTATTGAACCAGCAACAGCTTCTTTTGGTCAAGGTTTTTCCTTAACAGCATTACAATTAGTCCAGATGCACGGAGCATTAGCTAATGGTGGAAAATTGGTTACTCCCCATGTGGTAAAGGGATTGATAGATAATAAGGGACAAATGCATACACAACCAAATTTAAGCGCACCCCGACAAGTTTTCTCTCCTCAAACCACTCAAACTGTATTAGAAATGATGGAAAGCGTTGTTGATGAAGGTTCCGGTAAACCCGCTCAAATTCCTGGATATCGGATTGCGGGTAAAACTGGTACAGCAGAAAAAGCTGGTGCGACTGGAGGTTATATTAGTGGTTCAAAAATTACCAGCTTTGTGAGTATTTTGCCGGTAGAATCGCCGCGTTATGTAGTTTTAGCATTAGTAGATGAGCCGAAAGGAGAAAATACCTTCGGTAGTACTGTAGCCGCACCTATTGCTAAAGAGGTAATGGAAGCGCTGATTAGTATTGAAAAAATTCCGCCAACGGGTTCGAGGTGATTTGATTTACCGTTAATCTGTAGAGACGTTATACATAACGTCTCCCAAATCTAAGCCGAGCAAACGAAATACATCACGTCTCCCAAATGTTTGACATCTTTTGTTTTTTGAATTAATATTGCTGCTCTATAAATCAATACAGTTCAGTTAAGGTTGTCCGTTAATCAATTTATTGAGAACCAAGACTTGGGGGATTCTCCCCCAAACCCCCGATTGAGGGACGGTTGCGTCCCCCAAACCCCCTCCAAAAAAGTCGATCTGTTTTGTTTGCGGTAATTAATTTATATCTTTAACTGAACTGTATTGCTCTATAAATATGGGTTGTAGTTTAGCGGCGAAGTACCTACAAGAGAAGCTTATTAAATAACTTTATCGTCTAATAATGATTTATACAGCAATAAATATTTTAACCAGAAGAAAGCAGCTAATTCAAACTACTTAATTATCTCCTTGATGCATCGATTCCCAAATCTTCGTTACTGCTCTTTTAGTAAAACTAGAAAACTCTTTTTCCATCATCCATTTATAATAATTTGGTTCTTTTTTAAATGCTTCGGTAACGAGTTCACCTTTATATTTACCAAAGTTGAATATTACTTGATTATTATCGTCATAAACTAGTTTTTTAGTTGGATCAAGAAAATCAAATGGTGTGAATTCCTGTAATTCATCTATATCATTTTTTATCGGATAAGATTTATTGCCTTCTTTATCTTCATATTCTACGTTTTCGTAGCGTTCTAATTGCGATTTCAGGACTTCGTAGGTAGCGCGAATATCATTTTCTGCGTCGTGAGCGCCGATTAAGTCTTCTCCACAATAGTATTTATAAGCTGCTCTTAAACTGCGAGGTTCCATTTTATGAAAAATGGTTTGTACATCAATTATATTTCTGTTTTCAAGTTTAAAGTCGATGTTGACACGTAAAAATTCTGCTATCAATAAAGGAATATCAAATCTATTCGAGTTGTATCCTGCTAAATCGCTATCGTTAATGTAGTTTGCTAAAGTATTGGCAATATTGGCAAAAGTAGGTTTATCTTTGACATCTTTGTCGTAGATACCGTGTATTTCTGATGATGCAACAGGTATAGGAATAGTCGGATTAATTAGCCATGTTTTCATTTCTTCATTACCATCAGGAAATACTTTTAATACGGCAATTTGGATAATCCGATCTCTGACAATATCTATTCCTGTTGTTTCTAAATCAATAAATGCAATGGGACGTTTTAAATTTAACTTCATATGACAATAACATAGATATGTTTAGATAAATGGTAACGGGAAATGGGGAAATTTTCTAACAATACAACTAGAGCTACTGTTATAACAACATAAAAATAGACCAAATTAACTATTTGGTCGCTAATTAATTAAATTATTAGTACTGATATACCGTTAAACTATAGCAACTATCAACTTTTAATGAGAAATTTCCGAAACTGCTCGTTGTTGCAAATTTAATTGAGTGCGATCGCCACTTTTTAGTTCGAGTACTTCTGCTGCAATATTGTGTTGTTGTAAGAGGGTACGAAAATCTGCAACGGTTCCCTCTGACTTAATAAAGTTGATTAGCAACCCTTCAAAGGTGACATCACCACCTGCTGCTGTTGGTAACATTACTTGAGGCTGCAACCATTTAGCAACTTCTAAAGCTTTTTCTTTACCTTTAATAATTAGTCCGATCAAAGGTAAACCTAAATCTATCAATGGGGTGATGACAACATCTACAGGGGCGGATTTTTTCAACAATTCAGAATGATAACCATGCGGTTCGTAGTAAAGAGTAAAACCGCTTTCGAGTTCCTTGAGAAGATATCCGTTTTCTACCAAATTTGGGCCGATGGGAGAACCGGGAGTAGCCGTAATTTCCACATTACCATTAAGAGTAAATTTTTCACCGTGAGCGAGAGAATTTACTTGCTGGTAGTTGAATTGATTCACTACTTTTGCAGCATTTGCTGAAGCGACAATCGGAATATTGCGATCGAGTTGCTTTAAAGTAGGTGGATGAGCATGGTCTTCCAAACCTTGAGATAGCAAAATCAGGTCAATTTTTGACGGTATGGCACGTTCTTGAGGACGAGAACCTTTAAACAGCCAATCTAAATTACCAAAAGTTAACGAACCAACCAGCCAAGGGTCAATTAATATATTTTGACCACCAATTTCCACCAGCCAACTATTACTGTCTAAATAAGTTAAGTACATCGTTTTTGTGGGAGTGAGCTTTTATTCATTATGAAGTACAAGTACCGTGCAAAATTAATTTAACATTTCGTTTGGATGCAAAAAAACCAATACATTGGCAACATTATTCTCCGATCTTGGCTATCTTGAGTTCTAATCTGGCGTGATCCTTTGTCTGATCACCATACCAGCGTGAAGCCAGATCACAGAGGTCGTAGAGGGGCTTAGATAACTCCTTACCACGTTCAGTCAATTCATAAGAAACTTGTGGTGGGATCGTAGACTCATAGTGACGATAGACAATTCCATTCTCTTCGAGCATCCGCAACCGTTGTGTCAAGACCTTCGGTGAGATGCCGTCAATTTTGCGTCTTAATTCACCAAACCGTATCACTCCATTGGTATCCAAGATCCACAAAATATACATTGTCCACTGTCCTGAAATCTGGTTGAGCAGCTTTTCAAGGGGAGCACATTCTGAGTCCTTCATAGGTGTTAGTAGTTCCTGAGAGGCCACCTAGTTACCAAAAGGTAACTACTTTACTTTAGCAACCAATGAGTTTAATTTCTACATAAGGTTTTTAAAAATTGAGATCGTAGGAGCAAACATGAGAGGTCAAGTTTGGTATATCGCTTTATTTATCGGGTTAATGTGCCTAGTTCGGTTCAGTCTCAGTGCTATTGGCTATGCTGACCCAGTATGGCTGATGGAGCAGATGAACATGCCCATTGATTCAAACATTCAGATGCCATATCTTGTGCGCGTTTGGGCAGTTAGAGATATTGTGATTGCTGTGATTGTTGCTTTTGCTGATAGAAGTATAGTGAGGACACTTTTATTTGCGTGCGTTGCTATTGATGCTACTGATATACTCTCTGCACATTTGAGTGGGTTGGCGGGATTGTTCAATGCATCTGAAACTTGGTCGCTAAAACTGACTGCAATTGCTGCACTCATTCCGGAGATGATAGCGTTAGCTTTACTTGCCATAAACAAAACAGATGATCAAGACAACAAGCAGGTAAAAAGCTCGGAAACTGTTGCATAGAAAAGCCTAACAATTCCAATGCACCGGAACAAAGTCAAGCAATTGTGAGTTACTAACGTCAGTTCCGATTAAGACTCGGCAGCAGGAATGACTGCCTTTCGGTCATCGGTATTGCCAGGAGTGAGGGTCATGTTGATAAGTTCTCCGCGCTCATTCACGAGCAGATGGGCAATGATAAAATAACTTTATGCAGTTCGATTGGGATAAAAATAAGGCAGCCCGCAATCAGTCAAAGCATGGAGTCTCCTTTGAGGAAGCAAAAACTGTTTTTGACGATCCTCTCTATGTTGACTTCTACGATCCAGACCACTCTCAGGATGAGGAGCGATACCTCATTGTTGGGGAGTCAAATCGAGGACGGTTGTTGATTGTATCGTATACTGAAAGAGGAGACTCAATTCGCCTCATTAGTGCAAGAGAAGTTACGCAAACCGAGCGAAAAGCTTATGAAGAGGGATAAGTCAGAAATGGAAGACGATTTAAGGACAGAGTATGACTTGAAGAGCTTGCGAGTCAGAAGATTAGGTTCAGGGCGAAAAAGTTTTGGCACAACAACAGTACGTCTAGAGCCAGATGTTGCTGAGATGTTTCCTAGTGCCGATGCAGTAAATGAAGCTCTGCGTTTTTTGCTCAGGGTGATGCAGCAAAACCAGGCACTTGCTCCTCAGACGCAGGCTAGTACTGCGTTGGAGCCGACCGACGACAAGTAATCGGCGAGTGCCAAAAGTTGTCTGCGGGGGCTCAACTTTACCCCTCTTGTTACACGCCGCCACAAATTATTTGGTTAACTTGTGGCAATAGTGTTTGTTAGTCTTGTATTCTTTTTCCAGGTCATACTTACCAATTATTTTCTTAGTTTTAAAAAATAACTCCCAATTACCAATTACCAATTACCAATGCCCAACTTCAGTACGATTGTTCTACCAT
>JBHJOU010000545.1:0-8675 GCA_050329355.1 Rivularia sp. (in: cyanobacteria) | reverse complement strand
AGTGCCACTTGTAAACAATCGTTTTGAAGCAAAAAATCAAGTTGACGAATTTATCGGAAAGTAATTTTCAATTATGACAAGCTCAGATAACATCAACCAACCAGTACAATATCCAATTTTTACCGTTAGATGGCTCGCGGTTCACACTTTAGCTGTACCCACCGTGTTCTTTTTAGGTGCGATCGCGGCAATGCAATTTATTCAACGTTAGGAGTTTTCATGGAAAGAAATACTAATAGCAATAATCAGCCAGTAGAGTTAAATCGCACATCCCTGTTTCTCGGACTACTACTAGTTTTTGTCCTGGGGATTCTGTTTTCCAGTTACTTCTTTAACTAACTTGGCTGACTGAGATTAATTTATTAATCGATGACTGTTTATTTGACGTGACGAACATTTTAATTAAGGAGGCTTTATTATGTCTGGAGGCGGAAGAATTCCCCTGTGGGTTGTCGCTACAGTCGCAGGATTAGGTGTAATCACTGTTTTAGGTATTTTCTTTTACGGTGCCTACGCTGGACTTGGTTCTTCGATCTAAAAAAAATTGAATGGTTTAGAAAAAGTCCGATTTTTCGACTATTTCCTCACATTTAATTAGGAAGTATGATTTTAAAACCGCCTATCTACGATAGACAGGCGGTTTTCGTCTAAATTTACAGTTAAATTTTAACCGATATCATCGCGTTCCATGTACAACAACATAAATGCCATTGCTACAGCTGGAAAAACAAGACCAGTTAAAGGAACGAGAACGGATGGCAAAAAAGAAGCAGCCATAGTTAAACCTCCGATTAAATCAGATTACAATTCAACACGAGCTTACTGCAAATTGTACCGTCTGAAAGCAAAATCGTACATATTTTTAACACAAAGCCTTTCAAGCTCGGCTTTCACATTCCCAGAATGGCATCAATTTGAATATTGGGCAAATCCGGAGGTACTACAGTACGCTGAATCGTTAATTTATGGCTTTCTTGCTGGGTAGTTGTATTAATTGCGATCGCTTCTAAGCGAATTTCTATGCAGCCAAAAGGAATATTTAATTTAGTTATTACTTCCAATTCTCCGTTTTTGTTAGGTGTTAAATTGGTTAATAAATGAGGACCGTCAAGTAAATGCCTTGTTTGACAATCTTCTAACCATAATTTGACAGCAAGATGGGAGTTTGCTTCTGGTAGACGCACTCGCACGTTAAGGGATTTACCCGAAATCAGTTCACCTTGTGGTACGTACAGTTGAGGAATCGGTAACTCTTCTATTTTTTGGGTGTTTATGGTAAGGGAGAAGGCTGAAGATTTTTTGATTTGCTCTATCGGTTGCTCTATCGGTGAATTCTGTGCATCGGAGATACTATCTGTGAAAAAATCTGTATCATCTACTACGATTTCCTGAGCTATTTGAGTTGGTGGTGTAGCAATTTGACTGATTTCCCATCCAGAAGCAGATGAAATCGAAAAATAAGGCGATGGTGTTGAGTGTATATTTATTGAGGAAGAAACATTTGTAGTTACCTTTTGGGCTTGATTATCAGTTTTAAGCGTTGAAGTCTGTTGATCGGGTATATTTTGATTGTTCTGCGTTTCAATCTCGTAGTCTTCGTATTCTACATTAATTGGTTCAGGTAGAGCATATCCTTGAGAAAGCATCCATTGTCTAATTAAAGGAGATGTGTTGGAGATTTCGGCTGCAATATATTCCGATTTGCGGGGTGTAACTGGTTCTTCAAACTCAAAGGAATTATCGTTTTTTTGTGGTTCGAGCAGTAATTCAGCTAAATTACTACTGTCAGCTTGAACTAAGCTTTCAACTGTATTTTGATTATCGGCAACATCAAGGTATGTTGATTGTTCAAGAACAGAAACCTCAGATTCTACTTGCTCATTAGAGGAAGGTATTGGTTTTGATTTGCGTAAATAAGGAAAACTAGTACCTGTAATATTTGAACCAGAGACAGTTTCGATATAACCGTTATTTATATACTGATCAATTTTTTCTTGATAACCAGGGACATTTGGTAATTTAAGCCAATGGGTTACAACTCGTTTGCTCCCTTTACGAGGTTCTATAAGGGGTGGTAAAGATTTTTTCTTCGATGGTACAGCGATCGCAGATTGTTTTGGTTTGGCGGTTTTTACCAAATTGAACAGTTCTAAATCCAGAGACATCCCCGCTTCTAAGGTTTGAGACGGATTATTCACTTGAGATAATTCCTCTGTGGAATTACTGTAAACAACTAATTCACCTTTAGGATTAGCTACCGTAATTGCTAATAATTCAGTAATATCTGCCGTAATTGTAAATGACTGACTCGCTAGTAATTCGACAACCCCGTCACTTGTAAGTGCGCCATATAATTTAACTTCTCCGAGAATTAACTTAGAAGAAATTGAAGGAATCTCAATTGAAGATGCGATGGCAAATGGTAGGGTTTGATTAGAATTGGGTTGACAACTAGATTGTAATAACTGAGAATTTTGTGGCGATCGCAATTCAATTCTGACTTCGGGATGTATTATTTGTTTAATTTGCTCGTTTGTGTGTTTGAGTTGTACAAGCCCTTGAATATGAATACTTTCTCCCCAAGCTGCGACGTAATTAGTTTGATCTAGATTTAGCAATAATGGTAAAGGTGGTGTGATTGTAATATCTTCAACGGTTTCATCAGGAAGGAGAGTTTCTGGAGTAGGTAAAGCTAACTCTATCAAGTTGTGTAATATCTGTTCTGCTGTATCTCCCTTAACTCTGAGTGGACTGTTAGTTTGCGAGATGATTGCTAAATTTTCTTTTTGAGCGGATTTTTCCTTAACATCTTTATTTTGTGTAGTTAATGATTGTTCTGAGGATTTGGGCTTTTGTGTTGTTTTGGGAACGGATGAAATATTAGTAACTTTATGTGGTGCTGCTTTAATAGAATCTCGTAGTTTTCGCGAAACGGTTTTACTCGCAGTTTTTTGTTTATCTGAAGCAGCTTTGAGCGACTCTGGTATTTTTTCAGCAGGTTTATCCCTAGGGACTTGATCCGAAGATTCAACAGTTTTGGCAGGAGTTGAGATTGGTTGAGGAGGAGTAGTATTATAATTTCGGTTTTTAACAGGTTCTACAGAAATAGAAGAGATCAAATTATGAGACGAAGAAGAGCTTGATTGAACATTTTTTAGTTTTGATTTAACTTGATTTGTCTGTATCTCTTCCTGGTTATTATACTGCTTCTCAACGCTTTGAGAAGAATTTTTTAAAGAATTTTTTGGTGAAACTGTTTTTTGATCCACAGGAGAAGGTACAACCACCAAAGTGACAGTATATTGCCAAGATGCACCAAGAAGTTCTGAGATTACATCCCCAGAACATTGTAATTCCCAAATTCCCGACTGGAGATAAGTAAAAGGAATTACAGCCGTTAACCCTTCTAAACTAGTGCGTCGTCTGCGTTTGTGAATACGTTGTTTGGGTGGAAGTTCGGATAAGGAAGTGTGAGTGACCTTCACCTCAACATCAGTATTAGTACGGTGAGAACGAGCAACTACTCGATACCGACCAGACATAACCTCTATCCTTGGCTTCAGCAAAGGATGCCAAGTACGCGAACCTTCTTTTTGTATCAGAAATTGCCACTGTTCCATTGTGATTGATGACTAAAACCCCTAGCAGCCTTAGTATTATTTGCATTATCTTGCTTGCAAGTTTACCGCACTAAATTTGCAATTGCATCATATAAATTGTTATTTTGATTAAAATACAATTTCTTCATCAAAACCCGACTTCTGTGATTGCCAAAACTCACCTTGAGAAGTCGGGTTTTTAGGATAAATATCTGTAAATAAAACAAGCTTGATCAAAACCCGACTTCTGTGATTGTCCACATTAAAATTAAAATTCCCTCTCCTGAAATAGAAGAGGGGTGAATATAATTCGTAATTCGTAATATCTCCCTCCGGGAGATGCTACGCGAACGTAATTCGTAATTGTTGCCCCATAAATAAAATAATGGTGCTTCAACATTGCCTACAATCAGGACATCCACGGATAAATCCGGGGGCTATGTCCTGACGAACACGCGGAGCTAACAGACCATAAAATTTACGGGGGTGACAAATTAGCTTTAATTAACTGGGAAAAGCTGTTTACCATTAAACATCATAGCGATGTTGATAATAAGCTAGGATTTGTTTTGCCCATTGTCTAGCTTGCGAACTAGAGTTTGATGTGTAATCAATCCATAAACCACCGACTTGGCTTTGGTTGTAATCAAACTCTTGGGAAGTTTGTTTTATTAATCCCACTTCTATTCCTTCTACAGAACGCAAATGAGCGGCAATCTCGCGGTAAACCGTTAAAGATAAGCCCGGTATCACAATCTTTTCCCTTGTTTCCATATCTTAAGAAGCTCCGACAGATGCAGGTTTTGGTAACGATGGTAATGTCGAAATAGGATTGGACGTAGAAGCGGTAGTTGGTTCGACTGCTCCCATAGCTGCTTCTCCTACCATTCTCGCTACTTCAATACCATATTGTTCCAGAATAACAATCGGTTCGGAACCTTCATTCATTTCAATTCTTTTAACAAGTAGTCCACTCGCTAATCTTTGTCCTGCTTGAACATACCGACTAGTAGGTTCTGTAGGTACTTTAATGATGGCTTGGGGTTGACTCCCGACTTGAACTACCCCTGAAACCAAAACGGCTTGAGCTAATGTTGGTTGCGGTGGTGGTGGTAATACAGATGCCAAGTCTGGTTGTGGTATTACCCCAGGCATTACTTTGGGTATAACCGCAGTTGGAGTTATAGTACGCCCAGAATTGGGTTTTTTAACCGCTTGTTTCGGTATTTGCGTTGAATTTGCCCTGGCTGAATTAGAATTTACCCTAGTATTCCTTCCCTGACTTCCTTGAGCAGATGCAGAATTACCATTTCGGCTTCCTTGAGCAGTCGCGGAAATCACCGCACTTCTCCTGGCTCTTGATGCAGTATTTCTACTAGATGTTGGCAAAGGAGGTAACGCCGGTACGGTTCTTTGTTGATTATTACTGACAGTATTATCACTAGTTGTATTTGTACGACTAATGACAGGAGAAATAATATCATCAAAGGGGTCGGTACGTCCCTTGGCGACTATTCCTACTCGTTCTGTAGGATTAGTGGTTTGGATTAAAGTCGAAGGAGCCTGAGCAACAACTCTATCTGTTTTCCCAGGCACCACAGGGTCTTCAAAAGGTTTCGGTTTGTCGCTTTGGTCGTTTTCTGCTGTTGTGGTGGGGGTCGGTTCAACAGTTTGTTGTTCCTCTTCACCAGAACATCCGGCGATCGCCAAAGCTAATATAGATGCAATTGTGATTGTTAAATGTCTACCCATTAGCCAAACTCATGGAGCTATTGGAAAAATTTGGAATATTTGAAATCTAGCTTTTGAAGTGTGTATCAAAAGTGAAATCTGTTCCAGTTATAACCTAATTTTTTTCATGTCAATGATTGTTAGATACATTACCTGTATTTTTTATAAAAAGATTTCAAAAATTACGGGGCTTGCTAATCTTCTGCGGCAATCATCAGGTGCTTGAGGGAATTAAGCCCTTTTTTGACTCGACGAGAAACTGTGACTACGCTAATACCAAGTTTTTCGGCTACTTGTTTTTGGGTTAAATCCTGTAAAAACACAAATTCCAAAACTTGACGGGTACGATTTTCTAACTGAAGTAATGCTTGTTGTAAACGTAACTGATCTTCTTGGGCTAGTTGAAAACTCCGATAACTATGATCGGGAACCATTTCCGCTAAACTTGCCGAATCTTCGTCACCATCATATACAGGTACGTCTAAGCTCAAAGGAGCGCGATTTACCCAAGCTAGTTTGATTTCCTGCCATTCTTCCAGGGAAATAGACAAAGCTGCGGCAACTTCGGAATCCCTAGGCTGACGATTATACTGCTCCCGCAAAGAACGAGAAACGCCAATCGCTTGCTGCTGAATTGCCAACCAACGTCGAGGAATCCGAACAGTTACACCTTTATCTCGCAGATAATGCTGAATTTCACCGCGAATATAAGGAATAGCAAAAGAACTAAAGGCATGACCTTTAGAAATGTCAAATCTTTCAATAGCACGAATTAAACCCAAAAAACCGACCTGAAGTAAATCGTCATAACTTTCGTGGCATTGATTTATCCAATAGTAAGCCTCCTTTCTAACAAGTCCAAAATTCAGTTTTACCAGTTGATTGCGAACATCAGCAGACTGAGATTGCTCGTATTCTCGCAATAACTGCCAAATTTCGTGCTTCAGTTCTTTATTAAGTAAGGTAGTAGGCATGGCACCTTGATGATGGGTAAAAAGGACTATTGTTCCTGGTAATGCACTTATCTAAGTACTTATACGTAAAAATTCGACAAACATATTCCTCCGTTATCGAGTATGAATAACGGATGACTATGAGACTATGAACGGGAAGGCTCACAAGGTTAAGGCGGCTTGCTTTTTAAGCTACATACTGATTAGATCGGAGCAACCTGACCAACAGCTATTTGGAGTATTAGAGAAGGTTCAGTCTGAATAACTCAAAAGCTCCCATCACACAGATAGTGCATTTTCGTGCAAGTCATCGATTAATAGTTGATTAAAAATTCAATCTATCTAAAAAGGATTGGTTCATAACAAAAGCAATTTTTCAGCTTTTTAATTTTGTAGCTGGAGATGCTACATATATAAAATTATACAAAAACAGCGAAATAATGTAACCGAATTATTACGTAATTCAGCTTTGGAAAAATTAGTTAAGTTGTCGATCAAAAAATCTTAAAAAACAATCAAGTAGCTAAAAAAATATAGCTTTTCAGAGAAAATACTTATGGCAAATATCTATGTTCACATGAGTTATCAATGCATAAAAAAAAGGGCTATAAGCCCTCTAAATTAGTTGAATATTAATTCCATAAATCAGTGATTCACATCAGTCGAGTTTGATAAACTGATACAGCAGATTCAAACATCCTATGACACTGGTTCAACGCGAGCGTAAAATAAGCCGCGAACTTTGACTTCCAAGGGTTCACCAGCACCCAAGTCAGTATCTGAAGGCTGTTCGCTGACAAAAGTACCAGCAATTTCACCACTTTCACTATCAACTTTGGCAACATTCAACGAAATCTTACCGCTACCACCTTCAACACTCTTAACATTGGCACGTCTGAGTTCTTCTTTATCTGCTTGGGAAGGTAGGGCAATTGCATTATCATAACCACTTGCAACACCGCGACCTTTAGGATCTAAGAAAGTTGCACCACGGTAAGAAGGAACTTTAAAAGTTCCTTCAAAATCAGTTGAGGTATTAATGCTGGTTAAATTAGGCTGGCTTTGAGCAACCAAATTTTTCACAGTAAATAAGAACGGAACTTGTTCTCCACCCGGAAGCAATACGGTAATGGCTTGGAAGTCAAGACCATCTTTTTCCTCAAAAGTCAAGCTACCATCTGGATTAACTTTCAAATCACCTTGAATTTGGTCGAGAGATGAAGTTTTACGAGTCAACATTTTCGCACCAACAAATTCAGCTTCTTGTCTTTTGTTAACTGGTTCTTCTTTAACAAAGAAGCTGGTAGGTTCCATGCAAAGTTCTTTGATCACGTAAGACTGGTTTGGATCGATGGCGACAGAACCACGACTTGTCTCTGAAAGTAAAGGACATTTGTTAGCTAAGCCAGTACCTCTAATCTGTTCATAGGTAAGTATTTCTCTCGGATTACTACCACTAGCTATATCTGATTGGCTGCAAGCTGTTAATAAACCCAACACTACAGCCATTAATCCAACTATTAAAGCGCGATACCTCATGGTTAACCTCAATGTCAAAAATTAATATTTTCAGTTGTTAAACCAAAAAAAAGTTAGATGTACCCAAAGTTTTTACTTTAGCTACTAAGCACATGATCAACTTTAATTAGGATATGCTAAATTATCCTGTTCGTAATTGCTTTTTATCAAATCCAAAAGCAACCTAATTTTTACATAATATCTCGACTACCATCTTAGTCAGATGCTTGTCAGAAGTAAATAAAGGACTTTTGTGGCTTTATTATCTATAGTTAGCTCAGCAATCTGCCAACAGCCAACACAAACTAGATGTTTTTTATAGTTATGTTATGACGGCAAGTTTTTATAGTTCTCCTTTAGCAACGTTGATGATCAAATTTGGTATTGATTGAGTTAATCTCATTCTCCTACAATTTTGTACTACCAAAAAAATTTATATCAAAAATTATATCCTGATTAAAGTTTTATTTTGCAAATAAATAGCTTCTCAGTGCCGATGTTCAACAATCCCTATTTGATTGCACATTACATATCACCTCTATGTATTTATCTATCGCTGATTGATACATTTCTTAATATTGAGAAAAATATCTGAAAGTTTGAATTGTATTGATTAATCTTTAAATTCAGGCTTGACAAAAAAACATTTATATACTCAGAAAAAATATGTTTCTATCTTTTTTGTAATATGACTTGATGGAAAAAATGTTGCAAAATATTAAGAGTTTTGCTGTAGTAGCTAAACACATCACAGGTTGAGATAAATAGGCTTGGTATTTTTAAAAAAGCGTTTTTTAACTTTAGGATTCAGCGTCGAATTGCTATAGTTATCCAAAGTTATGCTTTGTCTTTCGTCACAAATATTAGGGTAATT
>JBHJOU010000675.1:0-2547 GCA_050329355.1 Rivularia sp. (in: cyanobacteria) | reverse complement strand
GCTTATACCTTAAAAGAAGGGGTGTATTTGACTACAGGTGAGGTATTTAACGATGCTTACCGCTATGCTGACTGGATACTGACAGTACCACTGCTTTTAACTGAAGCGGTTGCAGTGTTAGCTCTCTCTAAAGAAATCGCAAAACCACTGTTAGTTAAGTTGGTTGTGGCATCTGTATTGATGATTGCGACAGGATATCCTGGTGAAATTTCAGACAATGTGACAACTCGTATCGTCTGGGGAACTATTAGCACTATCCCCTTCGCTTACATTCTTTATTTACTGTGGATACAACTGGGTAAATCCCTCGAAAATCAGCCAGAACAAGTGAAAACATTGATTACACAGATGCGTTTGCTTTTGCTGTTGTCTTGGGGTGTTTATCCAATCGCTTATCTGCTTCCTGAATTAGGTATTTTTGGTAGTCCAGCAGCAACCGTTGGTATTCAGATTGGATATACCATTGCCGATATATTAGCCAAACCCATATTTGGTTTGTTGGTTTACTCAATTGCAAGAGTTAAAAGTCAAGTTGATGCGGCTGAAGCTGGAGTTGCCTTACCTATTAATAGCGAAAGTTAGTAGTTCACTCTAGGCTGTTGGCTTAGTCGGGTACTAATGTCAAGTATATTTACCAACAACAATTTCTATCCTATTTAAGCATGGAATTCAACCCTGGAAGTTAGTTACAGTATTGTCAATAATCTGCAACTAACTTCCAGGGTTGTTAAGCTTTGGTAATAATATTTTTTTGATTGGCTGATTGAAGCAACAGTTTCTAACCTCTGAAACAAATAATTAATTGTAATATTCAATACATACCTCTATTTGTATTCAAATAAAATAATTGATATTTTTTAGAGTATTATTTTATAATTAGTGATTTAATTACTACAAATTGAGAATTATTAGTGATAAGTTATTAGAGAAGTTGTAAATCAAGATATGATTCAAGTGATTATTAATATATTTTATTAATAAGGGGGTATGTTTTGCACAGCGACGAGAATTTAGATAAAAGCCCGGAAAAATCAGAATCTGAACAATGGCAAAAATTTAAATTTTTTTGTGGAAATTCGTCTGGAGAGTTGAATCAGAATTCTAGTTTGTCAGATTTTTTAGATTCTGATGATATTATCCCTCTTTCTCAGGCTAGAGCGGGTGATATTGTCTCGATTGTAGAACTACTTTCTATAGACTGCGTTGAAGATTTGCGAAATATGGGCTTAATTCCTGGAGCAGAAATTCAGGTAATCAGTCGTACTACAACTGGTTCTGTAATTGTTGTTTTGCAAAATCAACCTATAGGTTTGGGTAAAGATATGTCCGAGAGTATTTTAGTTAGAAAAATTAGTGATGAAAGTTGATTTTTTTACCATTTTATAATGCAAAATCTAAATTTTATTAGGGCATAAATTATGCTAAATATATGTTTTATTTGCTTATGGGTTTCGATGGTATTAATGTTTATCGTCAGTGTGTTGCAAGCCTTAAAGCATGGGACGAATAATCTAAAAAAACTACACCAAATTCCCTGCTCTAAATGTGATTTTTTTACTAATGACTATCGGCTAAAATGTACTTTACATCCAATGAAAGCTTGTACAGAAGAAGCAATTAATTGTTTTGATTTTGAAGCAAAAACTAGAATTACTAATATTAATCATCGTCCTTGGTGGAAGTTCTATAAGTTAATTAATTTCAGGTAATATTAATATAATATTAATATAATATTAATATCTTTATATTGCTTACTGCTAAAAGTAACTTGCTAGATATATCAGTAAATATAATAGAATCAAACAAAATGCACAAAGTCAATACAAATTTCATTAATAGTCGCTTACTTTTAGCTGTTGCAATATTAAGTATTGCCTTAATTTTAACTTTAGCGCTATCGATATCTCAAGGTGCAGTTGCGATGAGTTTATCAGATATTTGGCAAGCATTATTACACAAAGGCGATCCTCTTAAACAAACAATTCTTTGGGATTTGCGAATGCCGCGCATTCTTGCCTCTATGCTAGTAGGTGCAGCTTTAGGAATGTCTGGTGCATTATTACAGGGAATGTTGCGAAATTCACTCGCCGACCCATTCATTCTGGGTATTTCTGCGGGTGCCGGATTAGTTGCGATCGCGATGATTGTTTTGCAAATATGGACGGCATGGATTCCTCTTGCAGCATGGCTTGGAGCTATATTGACTGCAATTGTAGTTATCTTCCTCGGTCGCGGGCAGGGAGGAATTAGGGTTGAAAAATTGATACTAGGAGGAGTTGCAATTAGTTCGTTATTAGGTGCGCTGCAAAGTACATTGTTACTCTTAGCTGAGGATGGTAGAGTACAGCAAGCGTTAAATTGGCTAATCGGTAGCTTGAACGGACGCGGTTGGAGTGAAGTGAAAATGGCTGCTCCCTATATGTTAGTAGCATTAATTGCAGGATGTTTGTTAGCGCGATGGGTAAATGTACTGGCTTTAGGAGACGATTTAGCGGTAGGTTTGGGAGTTTCCTTGGTACGTAGTCGGATTTTAATTGGTGCAGTAGC
>JBHJOU010000477.1:0-7079 GCA_050329355.1 Rivularia sp. (in: cyanobacteria) | reverse complement strand
CAATCGAATCAAGCCCAGCGGTAGTTCAATTCGCCGCACCAACAAGTCAATTTGCGCTATTCTTGTTCATTTAATAGCTTTTTATTATATTTTTAGCATCCCTTTGTACTGAAGAGCCATAATTATTTATTCGCTGTTGACTGGTAATTGGTAATTGGTAATTGCTAATTTCTAACTCCTTCAATCCAAAATCTAAAATCTAAAATCTAAAATTGTAAGAGTTTAGCAGGTTGACTTTCTGGTTTGATGTCTTTACTTCCAGGAAAAATACCTGCTGCGGATAAAATTTTAATCGCGGATAAAAGTGCTAATAAACAAACTAAAATTATGATAATTTTATCGCTTTCTAACTCTGCTTTAGATGAATTTAAAGTATTTGGGACACTAACTATTTTTGTTGGAGAATTTGATTTAAATTCAGATAATTCTTCCAATACTCTATCAACACAACTATACCTACTTCTATAGTCATAACGTACCATATTATCTAGAATATTTGTTAGCCAATCGCTTACTTTTGCTTGATGACACCAAAGGATTTCTCCGTTGATATCTGTTTGTAAGTCTTGCGGTTGGATATCTGTGAGCATTTGAATTGCAGTTATTCCTAATGCGTAAATATCGCTGTTGTATTGGGGATTCCCTTGAATTTGTTCTACAGGAGCATATCCCAAAGTATAAATTCTCGTCGGTGGAGTTTGGATTTGACTAGATATTGTAGTTCTTAAAACTTGTTTAATTCCTCCTGCACCAAAATCAATTAACACTAGTTTATTATCCGAATTACGTCTGATAATATTACTAGGATTAATATCGCGGTGAATGATTTGCTTACCATGTATAAACCGCAAAATTGTCAAAGTTTCTGTTAATAATTCAACGATATATTCTGCTGATTTTTTACCTTCTTCTAACTCTTCTCGGATAAGTTTACCGGGAATAAACTCCTCTACTAAGAAATGTTCTTGGTTTTCTTCCCAGTAATCAATAAATTGAGGAATTTGCGAATGTCCATTTAAACTCTTGAGAATATCAACTTCTCGAAGAAATAATCTCCGAGCTATAGCGTAATTATTTGAGTCATTATGAGGAAAAGTAAAATGCTTGAGAGCATAGTGATTTTGATTATCTACTGACTTTACCAAGTAAGTAGTCCCAAATCCTCCTTCCCCCAACTTCTTAATGATTGCATAACCTCTGTGGGTTATTTGTGACAATCCCCTCATCATGACAATCCCTAGTTTACTATTGCAATATTCCGATGAAGTTTTTAATTTAACTTTATAGAATAAATAACTTACCAAATTTTTTCTATTATACTAGTATAATTACTGTTACAGTTAATATTTTGACATTAAATATATTACTTGATTAATCTTAACTATTTTTTGACAAAGCTATGTTTCAGACGAATAAAAACTTATTGTTTTATTTAATTATCTTTATCTGTTCTTTGTTATTAGTTTTATCTATATTTTTTCCTAATATTCTTTCTTGGTTAGTAGTAATAATTTTTATCGGCTTGATATCTAAGTTATGCTTTGACGGCATACAAACGAGACGAGGTATGCTTGATAATCAAAAATTAGATCGCATTATCAAAACTCTTAATTCAGACTTAGATAACGCTTTGAGAAAATTTTCTCCAAATCAACTGGATAAAATTAATAAACTATCTTTACTAGATAAAATTTTTCGCGAGAATCAAGAATTACAAATTTGGGAAAAAAACCAACGTTACTATCACAACTTACCCAATTTACTATTAGCATTTGGTTTATTAGGTACTTTTCTCGGTATCACGATTAATTTATTTCTTTTAAGTCGTAATACAGGTGGAGAAATACCTTTAGACGAAACTTTAGAAGATATTATTGGTTCAATGGCAATTGCTTTTATCAGCAGTTTAGCAGCATTAGTTAGTAGTGTAATTATTGCCAAATTTCATCCTGCATACGATTTAGAATTATGCAAAAACAATCTATTTAATCAGTTAGAATATTATTTAGACAATGAATGTCAAATTTTACTAAACTTACCAAGCATTCCAGAAAAAATTGATCAGTTAATTCAAAATTTATTAAATTTACCGCAAAGTATTAAAGAATTAGAAAAATCAGTATCGGTTTCTTCTCAAAATTTGTTAACAAGTTCTAAGAGTTTTCAATCAAAAACAGAAGATGCTGGTAATATTATCAAAAAAAGTTCTCATGCATTGAATGATGCAACAAGTAATTTAGTAAAAGTAACCCAAGATTTTTCAAATTTTAGTTCTACTTTAAAAACATCAACAGTATCTTTGGAAGGAACTAGTACAGCATTAGCAAGTTATACTGATAATTTACAAACACTTATTAACGATTTAAATAATAGTTCGTTAAGAATACAAAATTTGATTAAAAGCAATCAGAATGAATTATCGAATGTATCTTTACGATTAGAAGAAAATGGCAACTCTCTTTTATCATCAACTCAAACTTTTAATATCAATGCTTCTCAAGTCAAAGAAGCTTTAAATAATCATACAGGACAAGTTAGTATACACAATTCTAATTTACAACAATTATCCATTCAGATTAGCAATAATAGTCAGATATTAGAGCATATTCAGCAGGATTTGCAAAATATAATTAATGCTTTTAAATCTCAGAGTTAATATGTATTTTAGAGTAAAAAACCGCAGAGAACACAGAGTACGCAGAGTTAAGATATAGAAGAGAATAAGAGACATATTTCGGATTACTATAGCAGTAGTCGTTGATATACAAAAATTTTTCTATTACATTTTTACAAGCTTTTATATATATGTCTAGAAGATTTAGAAATAGTCTACCTCAAGATACATTTAATATTTGGACTTCCTTTACAGATTTAATGTCTAATGCTTTTATGGTGCTGACTTTACTAATGTTATTAAGTATGTCTAAAATTCCTAGTTTAAATCGTCAGCAACGTTTACAGCAGCCAGATAATAGCAAACAAAAAATTATTGTTCTCCCCTCAGAAGAATACAAATTTGCATCCGGTAGTGCTGAATTACCCAGTAATCTCAGCAAAGATATTCAAAATAATCTTCAGGATGGTAAAATTTTACAAGCAATCAAACAGCAACTTGATAATGCTCAAAATATAATAGACATTATCGAAGTTATTGGTCATACTGATGGACAAGAAGTTGGTTCTCTTAATTGTCATCAAAAATTCGGAAAACGTGGTAACTTAGATAAAGAATTAGAAGCAGTCGCTACTCAAGACAAAAAGGTTTCTATTTTATGTCCTGGTTCTAATACCGATTTAGGATTAATGAGAGCTTTAGCGGTAATTAAAGAGCTACAAAAAGCCCAAAATCAAGAAAAAACAGGACGATTTAAACAAGTTTCATTTCGAGCATATTCATCAGGGCAATTACTATTACCTCAAAATCGTGGCTTTGCTAAACCACAAAGAAAAGAAGATAAACAAAGACGAAGAATTGAAATTAGGTTTACTCAATTAGCTCAGGAAACTACTCCACAATAATCTCTTTTTATATATAGGATTACTCGCCAAGAAGTCGGGTTGTTATCTTAAATATTTTCTATATCAGACAATAATCGTAAAAAATCGATTTATGATTATCGGATTTAATACCGCAAATCCAGTTTTTAAAAACCAGATTTGCGATACTTTTATGGATTATCAAATATTTCTACATTATTGAAGCATCAGACAAGATTTCATCCGATTGTGCTACCATAAATTGGTTTTTATCAGCTTGACTTGTAGATTCTAAAGATTTTAATTGCTGTAAAGCGTAACTTTTATCCTGGGGAGATAAATCATTATTGTTTTCGATACTCTTTTGAATTTGAGCAAAAAGCGCTTTCATTCGAGGTGAAGCTGCTTCTCGTGAACTTTCTATTTCATTGACGACATTTGCAACATCACCACTGGTTTTAGCAAAAACTCCCTCTTGATAATTATCATCACCAATCGAAATTCCCACCGCATCCCCTTGAGGATTAATCGTGATTCCGTTATCTTCAGACATAATATCTCCTATGTGTTGATAAGTTTGTATGTACAAATTAGGCTTTTTTAAAGCAGTTTTCAATATTGCTTCTAAATTATGAATACGAGCATTTTTTTCTTTTAGCTCAATTACTAAAATCAGTAGTATCGCTATGAAAATATATTGCAATGAAATAGGTAATTGTGAATTGGTAATTGATAACTGTTCATCTTTCACTATCAAATACTACAGTTACTATAAAAATGATTTCGGAATAAATATCAAAATCAACAGTAAATTCCCAAATACAGATTTAATCAGCAATTACCCATTACCCATTACCTCTTAACTATAATTTGAAACTTTCAATAGAGGATTCATTAACTTTTTAAATTCACCGTCTTTAAAACTTGCTTCCCAATTAGCTGGTAAACGTTGGGGATTCGGATCTTCCGGAGTCGGTACTCGTAAAAATATATAATCGCAATTAATCGGATATAACAGAGTTTGTACAGTTATACTCCAATCTTCTACATATGCTCCTGTTAAATTCGCATTTCTTAAATCCGCTTTGTCTAATTGCGATCGCACTAGTTTCGCTCTAGAAATATCCGCGTTTCGTAAGTTGGTTTCGCTCAGATTCGCTTCGATAAAACTTGCATCTTTAAGATTTGCTCCTTGTAAATTTATTCCTCGCAAGTTCCAACCGTCAAATATTTTGTTTTGTAAATTCTTGTTGACAACTAACTCGCGCATCTGAATATTTTCTAAATAAGTCGTATTTACTGCTGCTAAATGTACTTTTTTAATTTCAAACCAATTGGTGCGTTTAACTTTGGCTTTCGTGAAATTAGCGCTTTTGAGTTTAGCTTGAGTAAAATCAGCATCGGTTAAATCGGCATTCTGAAAACTAGTTCCGTACCTTGTAATTAGGGAAATGGCAATCTTACGCACAAAATTCTGCTTTTTATCTTCAAAAATAGCGCAACAACCGATATAAGCAGACAGAATTACCAAGATTAACGATACGGTACCAGATGCTATTCCCGCAACCGGGTTTACCATCATCGCATATACCGATACCGTACCAGCAACTAATCCCGCGAACATTACGGTAAGAGTAACCCCGAAAATTGCGGCGATCGCCCCCGTAATTGCAGCTGTAATTGTAACAAAAACTGCTCCTACCGCAGTGACTATAACAGCTACTGTTCCCGTCGCTACCACCGCGACGATTGGGGCAATTTCTATTGCTTGATTCGTGGCGGCTAATCCAGTCCAAACAACGGCTACAAAGCCCGCCCAAGCTATTGCCGTAACTACTGCTAAGGCAATGGCTACCGCTAAAAAACCGCAAGCTGTCAATAGTCCCTGACGGATGCTTAATAGAAAAAATACTGATAAGATGATTAAACTTGCTACACCCACATAAAGATTTTCACGAGCGCTATCAATTAAAATAAATCCCACTAAAGAGCCACCAACAGCCGACATTAATCCACTCAGCGTCGATAGCAGTAAAGAAAATAAAATTATCATAATTGCCCAACGACGTTGTAAACCTGCTATTGTATTGCTGAAATTTGCATCTCTGAGAATAGCGTTAGTGAAATCAGCACCGCGAATGTCAGAGTAGGAAAAATCTACACCCGTTAAATCTTGTCCTTTAAATGATTTTCCTCGAAGTTTTGCACGACGGTATTCTTGAGCCATTTTTAATCAATTACACGTCAAGAGGGGACTATATTTTTACCGGGAAACGCCGGTTGCCGCAGACTCCGCCGTTGCACGGCGGAGTACCGGCGACTTTTTTCCCTAAATTATATTTGAAATACGCTCATCTAATAGTCAGTCGCTTAGAATCCTACCACAGTTATCAGTTATCAGTTATCAGTTATCAGTTACCAGTTACCAGTTATCAGTTATCAGTTATCAGTTATTTGTTCCCTGAGTTGATAAACCAGCAGTATTGCGTAGAGACTTTATACTTACGAGTCTTTACAATAAATTATTCAAATTATTCAAATTTTTACATTCTTCAAACGTGTTAAAATTCCTGACTAAGTTAGATTACCTACTCAAAGAAACTTTTTTAGGTTTGCATCGGGGTGGGTGGATGAATTGGGCCGCTATAAGTACTGTCGCCGTGCTACTATTTTTATTCGGTATTAGTCTACAAACTTCTTGGCAACTTGAAAAACTACTCAATCAATTTGGTTCTCAATTGGAAGTATCAGTATATCTCGAACCCGCAATACGTGCAGATAGTATTGAAACTTTAATTGCCAAAATGCCAGAAGTTGCCACAATCAAGACTATCACCAAAGAACAAGCTTGGACGCAATTACTTCAAGAAATGGGAATATCCGATATTGAAGCTGCTACTCAACAGTTAGATGGCAATCCTTTGGTAGATGAAATTAAGGTAAAGGCAAAAAATTCTCAAGTAGTACCAGATTTAGCTACTCAACTCGCTAAACTACCTCCCGTCGATACGGTACAGTATGTTGATGAAGCTGTCAGACGTATTGCTCAATTACATAGAGGTTTAAATTGGGTGACTCTGACAATCACTGTGATTTTGACATTAACAGCCGTTGCAGTCACCAGTATTACGATTCGTCTTGTATTGATGGCTCGAAGACGAGAAATCGAAATTATGCAGCTTGTAGGGGCAACTTCTACTTGGATTTACTTACCATTTATTTTACAAGGAATTACTTTTGGAATCGCTGGTGGTGCGGTAGCTTGGAGTTTTATTAGTCTTGTTCAACAGTTTCTCAATCGATTCCTAATCAATCAACCCGAATTTATTCAACTTCTTACTAACGGTTTACAACTTACATCTTTACAAATCTTATTACTACCAATCATTCTCTTAAGTTTCGGTGCAACGGTAGGATTAATAGGTAGTTTATTTGCATTGCGACGAGTTTAACAAAGTTAGGAGTTATGAGTTAGGAGTTATCTTACCGTTCATAGAAATCTTGACAAAGCTACCCAAAAATAGCCATTACTAGACAACTAGGTTTGTAATTTTAGTCCAAAGTCCTAAAACTACAGGGATAAACGGCAATCCCACTATCCC
>JBHJOU010000710.1:0-3129 GCA_050329355.1 Rivularia sp. (in: cyanobacteria) | reverse complement strand
ATTAATGCCACTGTTTTAAGCAATACTAAAACAATTGCTGCCATTGCTCCAAAGGCTCCTGTAGCACTATCGCTCATTACCTCCAAGCGTCGCTCTTTATCCATTACTGCTAACCCATCCGCTGTATCCATTGCTCCATCCAGGTGTAATCCTCCCGTAATGGCAATCCAAATTACTACCACTAATGCACTGCGAGTAAACACGGGTATTTCTAAAAAATTAGCTACAATATCAAATAATCCTAATATTCCCCCAATTATCAGTCCTATCGCTGGAGCAAACCGCGCTACCTGGTCAAACTTTAAATTTTCTACATATGGCATTGGGATAGAAGTATAAAATATAATACTTGCCACTGTATTTAAAGCTTGATTTTTACACCACTGATACGGAAAATTCATGCAAGTCAAATTAATTACTTAAGTAAGATGAAAACAATGGTACCCATCATTCCCGCACAAATAACAGTATCAAATTTTAAAACTTGAAATAAGATTTATTTGGATGAGAAACTGAGCCAAAAAATTTGTTATGCTTATCTAAGTAAAGAAAAATAAGTTAGTAATATTTATTACAGTTCTATGAGTCATAAAAAATTGCATTTTATATCGATGGTAGTGTTTTGTGTACTTTGAAAAGGGCTAATAATTAATGTCAGCGAGTTTCAGCGGTTGCCCCCAAAATCTGATATTTGTATATTACAGGCATGGATTACCGCTGAGCCATTGGTTATGCAGGCTATAACGTTGTAATTCACCTTTGCTCACAAAGCTATTTGATTATGAATCACCATCTACCTTCTCCCAAAATACCAGCTCCATGCATTGTCAACACAGGTGTCATCGTAAACAAGCTTGATATGCGGCGATTACTGGCGGATTTAGGTCGCGTCCGCTATGCTTACACCCAAGATGGTGAAGTGTGCGGGGAGGGTGAAGGGGATGTAATGGAAGTTTTTGCAAATCCCCGACGCTCTACATTAGTCGCTAATCACGCTCTTTATTTGAATGTTTATAGTTTCGATTATTTGGAACTTCAGCAGTCATCGGAAAAGGAGACTTGTTTAGATTTAGTTCAGGAAGGAATGCGTTTGCGGTTGATTCCTCTGTCTACTCCCATGCAGGAGCGACAAGAACGTTGTTGGAATACCAGTGCTATTGAAGCGATGATGGAACAGATATTATCAGCTAAATGGGATGCCGAAATTGATGATGATTGTTCCGATATGTTCTAACATTTGATTTAATAAGTTAAATCGTTAATAGAACTGTCTCGGTTTCCTTAATTTTGAACGCAAATTTTTCATTTCACACTCTTGCTAACTGTAGCAACACTTCAGCCCGTGCTGGGATATTTTCTACACCTCATGGGGTGGTAGAAACCCCGCGTTTTATGCCGGTGGGAACCTTGGCAAACGTTAAAACCATGACTCCAGCGCAATTAAAGGATACTGGAGCGCAGATGGTATTATCAAATACTTATCATCTCCATCTACAACCGGGCGAGGCGATTGTAGCAGGCGGAGGTGGACTGCATAAGTTTATGGGTTGGGATAAACCTATGCTTACTGATTCCGGTGGGTTTCAGGTTTTTAGTTTGAGCGAAATGCGTAAAATCACTGAAGAAGGAGTAACTTTTCGCTCGCCTCATGATGGGGCAATTATAAATTTAACACCAGAAAAATCAATAGAAATTCAGAATACTTTAGGTGCGGATGTGATCATGGCATTTGATGAATGTCCCCCAGCAACAGCCAACCACGAAGAAGTGAAAGCTGCAACGGAACGTACTTACCGTTGGTTGTTAAGATGTATGGAAGCCCATCATCGCAGCGAACAAGCATTATTTGGGATTGTGCAAGGTGGCATTTACCCCGATTTGCGTTCTCAAGCTGCCAATGCTTTAACTAAGTTAGATTTACCTGGATATGCGATTGGTGGTGTCAGTGTCGGCGAAGAGCCAGAATTAATTCACAAAATAGTTCGAGAAACTGCACCTTTATTACCTGTTCAAAAGCCGCGTTATTTGATGGGAGTGGGTACCCATCAAGAAATGGTAATCGCGATCGCATCTGGTGTGGATTTATTTGATTGTGTAATTCCCACTCGCTGGGCTAGGCATGGTACAGCAATGGTAAAAGGGGAAAGATGGAACATCAAAAATGCAAAGTTTCGTGAAGATTTTACTCCTCTTGATGAAACTTGTCCTTGTTACACCTGTCAAAACTTTACTCGTGCTTATTTATCCCATCTGATTCGTTCTCAAGAGATTTTAGCTTATACTTTATTGAGTATTCACAACATTACCGAATTAATTAGATTTACTCAAAAAATTCGCGAGAGTATATTGAATGATACCTTTATCACGGATTTTGGTCATTGGTTGAATTGATATTAAGTAACGTTAGTTCGATGAAGAATCCTCGATTAGTTAATCACTTTTCTGTGGCGCTAAGAAGTCGGGTTTTTATGAGTGTTTTGTGGCGTTACAACCCTAGCCTTAAATTTGGCTATCGGGCTGGCGGTAAGAAGTCGGGTTTTTATGAGTATTTTTTGGTGTTACAGATATTAATCGTAAAAACCCGACTTCTGTGATGGAGTCGAACTCAGGTAAAATTAAAGTTAGTTAATGATGCTTACTTAAACAGAATTTACGATATTATCGCAAACTCCGGCTGGTGCGTGACGCTACAAATGTGGTTATTCCGTACAATATTTATTCAAGCATCACACACCCTAAGACTATTAATATGCCTTCTCGCTAAATTCGATTAACTCCAAACTCCAAACTCCTAACTCCTAACTCCTAACTCCTAACTCCTAACTCCTAACAATTATTTATTGATTACCCAATCGTGTTAAGATATTTCTCAATTATGAAAGCTGTGTTGGATACTTGGATTTAAACAAAAATGGAAGTAACACTATTATTAGCAAAATTGCCGGAAGCCTATCAAATTTTTGACCCCTTGGTAGATGTTCTCCCAATTATTCCCGTCTTCTTTTTGTTATTAGCTTTTGTTTGGCAAGCTGCTGTAGGTTTCAAGTAAGTTGACCAATAAATAATCTTTTAAAGACAGGCTCCCCAAGTCTGTCTTATTTTTTGCCAGAATCTCTTTGCTAAATTTGA
>JBHJOU010000960.1:0-4125 GCA_050329355.1 Rivularia sp. (in: cyanobacteria) | reverse complement strand
CAAAATATCAGAAACTATTGATTGATATATTAAATAAGTCCAAAAACTTATTAGTTTGTCGGAAGTGGAAGCTCAAGAAGCAATCCCAGATTTTTTAAACGCAGAGGAGCGCTGAGGTTTACGCAGAGGGATAAGGAGGTTTCAGGAAAGTGCGTTAGCAGGGTTAGATATTTTAATTGTTTATAATCAAACATACATACGAAAAGTATATTGAGCAGCTGTAGAAAGTTTATATGTACTCGATATACTTGTATGCAAACTCAAATTATCATCTACCCCTTAAAGAACGGAGTACGATGTTACAAGTAGAAGAAATATTAGTAGAACGGTATCAACTTGAAAGAGTGCTAGGTAAAAGTGCGATTCGTCAAACTTGGTTAGCACGGGATTTGACAAACCAAGAGCAAGTTGTTGTTAAACTGTTGACAGCTAATGACCAATTACAGTGGTATGATATACAGCTTTTTGAACGCGAAGCAAAGGTATTACGACAATTAAACCATCTCCGCATTCCTCAATACTACGATGATTTTGTTCTTGAGCGCGATGTTATATATTTTGCTTTAGTTCAGGAATATATTGCAGCAAAATCTATTAAGGAATTGCTTGCTTCTGGGAAAATTTTTAGCGAAACTGAGGTCAGGGAAATTGCGATCGCAGTTTTGAAAATCCTGATTTATCTTCATAAACTCAATCCCCCGGTTTTGCATCGTGATATCAAACCCAGCAATTTATTATTAGACGAATCAACAAATAAAAATCAAATATACTTAGTTGACTTTGGTGCTGTTCAAGACCGTGTTGCAGCAGAAGGGGCTACATTTACAGTGGTTGGTACTTACGGATATGCACCTCTAGAACAGTTTGGGGGAAGGGCAACACCTGCATCCGATCTCTACGCACTGGGAGCGACTTTGATCAATTTAGCTACTGGTATTTCACCAGCAGATTTACCACAGTTTGATTCGAGGATGCAATTTTCCCATCTCATCGAATTTAACCCTGGTTTGATTAAGTGGTTGCAGCAAATGACTGAACCTAATTTAGAATACCGCTTTGGGAAGGCAACGGAGGCACTTGAAGCACTTGAAATAAACGAACTAGCAATTAATAATCATAATCATAAAAATAAAAATAAAAATAATAATAATAATAATAATAATAATAATAAAAATAAAAATAAAAATAAAAATAACCAGATTTTCAACCCTTCTTTATTATCAATAAACACATCATTAAAGAAATTAGAAATCTATATTCCTAGCGATGAAAGTCCAATGAAATTGCTATTTGGAGGAGGTGGATTAATTCTATGGATACTTTTTGTTGTTAATTCTGCTGGCATGACAAGTATTTGGGGTTGGCTGTTTTTTCTATTAGGTGCTTTAATTGCCGCTTGGTTGACATTACCTGGATTTGTAGAAAATCAGATTATTTTTAATCATAAAAAATTTGAAATTAGATGGAAATTATTTGGTATAACGTTCCGAAAACAGCTTGGCAATGTATTAGAAATTGAAAAAGCTTATATTTGCAAAACTGGAGGTATGGGTTATAAAAAAGTGCTGGAAATAATTTTAGCTGTCGGTGTCGATGAATATTCATTCGGTCGATTAAAGACAGGTTTAACAAAAAAAGAAAGTCAATACATAGCTTCAGAAATTAGAAATTGGTTAGGAATTTAATTTAACTGAGTGAAAATGTTAGAACCAGGACAAGTACTCGATAATCGCTATCAATTACAAAAAAAATTAGGACAAAATAGTAGTCGTCAAACTTGGTTAGCGATATCATTAATTTCGCAACAACAAGTGGTTTTAAAACTACTTACTTTAAATCCTCAAATTCAGTGGGAAGAACATAAATTATTTGAACGCGAAGGGCAAGTTTTAAAAAACCTCAACCATCCCCGGATTCCCAAATATCAAGATTATTTTGTTATAGACAATTTACCAGGTTCAAGATTTCCTTGGTTTATATTAGTACAAAGTTATATTGATGGAGTGTCTTTGCAAGAATTACTCAACCAAGGAAAGCGATTTTCCGAATCGCAAGTCGAAAATATTGCAGTTGAAATATTAAATATTTTAGTTTATTTACATTCATTAGAACCACCTGTATTACATCGCGATATTAAACCGAGTAATTTGATTTTAGGAAAAGATGAACAAGTTTATTTAGTTGATTTTGGTGCAGTACAAGATAAAGCAGTCGCCGAAGGTGCGACTTTTACTGTAGCAGGAACTTACGGTTATGTAGCAATGGAACAATTTGCAGGGCGTACACAAAGAGCATCGGATTTATATGCATTAGGTGCAACTTTAATTCATTTGATAACAGGAACTCATCCTGCTGATTTACCGCATCAAAATTCTCGAATCGAATTTGCTAATCTCGTTAGCATCGATTTGGGATTAGTTAATTGGATTAGTAAACTTACTGAACCAAATATTAATGATAGAATTAGCTCAGCAAACGATGCAATTACCGCTCTTGAAAACAAATATGCTTTGAGTCCTGCGATTACAAATCATAAACCAAAAGGTAGTAAAATCCAACTTGAAAAAACAGCTAACTATCTTGAAATTAAAATCCCTAGACGTGGAGGAAAATCATTACGTTTTTTATATTTAATGGGTTTTATTGTCGCTTTTGTACCCCAAATTACCAATATTATAATTAACACTTATATATTTTGGTCTTTTCCAAATATCATTTATTTTTCGCTATTTGTCGGAATTTCAGTAGTTTTTTTATTATTGTTTGGACATACAGATTTGTATTTTGACCACGATAACTTTGAAGTTAAATGGAAATTATTCGGGTTTTGTTTTTGGCGAAGAACTGGTAAAAATAAAAATATTCGAGAGATTTATCAAGAGAATAAGAAAGTAGCCTCAGCACCGATGGGCGTAACTATTGAATTAATTAATAAGAAACAAATTACTACTACTCCTTTATCAACTATAGAACGTTATTGGTTGATCAATGAAATAGCTGATTGGTTAAAATTTTAAGTAAAGTGTTGATTAGCAATTTATAATCAACAGAACTTACGCAAGTGTCACAATCTGTGGTTGGTGCGTGACACAAAAACCTGATTATTGCGTTAACAATCAAGCGAAGTGTCACAGCACCCTACAATCAAAATATGCCAGAACAGTTAACAGTTAACAGTGAACAGTTATCAAAGCTATCGCGCATTTAATTTATATTTTTCTAGCGGGCAGGCTTGCCCTCGAACAAAGTGAAGGGATGCTCGCACTACAAGAATTTTATGAAATTTAAATATATAAATTAAACGCTTTTTAGCTTAACTCCTAACTCCTAACTCCTAACTCTTAACTCCTAACTCTTAACTCCTAACTCCTAACTCCTAACTCTTAACTCTTAACTCCTATTTCCCTCCCACGCTGCTTGAAAAAAGTCTAATTCGCACGACATTGCGTATCTGTAAGCTGAAGCAACTGTTGCGGTATTACTAGCGTGGGTATCAAGAAGATTTGCTAATTGTTCCGTTAAAGGTTGAAAATCCGCACCGCTATAAGTACGAATCCAATCTGCATATTGATGATTTGGAATACCATCCCGTGCTAATTCTGTTCCCAGAAAAGCATATAAACTCATACAGGGAGACATAGCAGCAGCAATTAAACCAATATCACCACCCCAAGCAGTTGCGAGTAGAAAATCTGTGTAGCGACGAGTTGTATTACCCGGTTGCTGTACTTGGAAATCTACATCCCACTCACGAGCATAACCTTGATGTAGCTGCAATTCTTCCAACACTCCACCAGCTAGATGATGAAACGTACTGAATACAGAAAAATCTGGTGATTTAGCAGCAGCAATACTATAAGCGCGAGCAAAAGATTCCAAGAAAAAAGCATCTTGTCCCACATAATAAGCGAATTTCTGCCGTTCTAAATTACCACTAGCAATTCCACGAACAAAAGGATGCTGCAAACAACAGCAAGCTAAATCGAAATTCTCCTTCCACAATTCATCAGAAATAGACATTTTACAGTTGACAGTTAATGCTTGTTATTTATTTCTCCCCATCTCCTTGTCTCCCCATCCCCTTGTCTCCCCATCCCCTTGTCTCCCCATCCCCTTGTCCCCCCA
>JBHJOU010000807.1:0-7439 GCA_050329355.1 Rivularia sp. (in: cyanobacteria) | reverse complement strand
TCTTATCGTCCTAAATCGTGCAATTTATTAATGGCGATCGCACATTTTTGGGTTACAGTCTCTAACTCTTCCTTGGTTGTGGAAGTCGGAGCCGGAATTAATTCCCCAATCCTGACTGTAACCGGAACCTTACGAGGAATAGCCTTACCTTTTTGCTCAATTTCCTGAGTACCCCACAAACATACTGGTATAATCGGTGCTTTTGCTTTGGCTGCAATTAAGGCTGCACCTCGTTTAGGGTCTGTAATTCTGCCGTCTGGAGTCCGGGTACCTTGTAAAAAAAGACCCACAGCCCACCCTTGTTCAAGATACTCCAAAGCCTTACGAATCGCATTGCGATCGCTAGTTCCCCGACTTACAGGGTAAGCACCGTATAGTTCAATTACTTGTTTCAAAATCGGGATTTTAAATAATTCTTCCTTCGCCATATAGGATACTGGACGGCGGACGCAATTAGAAACAATCGGCGGGTCATAATTGCTTGCATGATTACTTACTATTACTAAAGGTTTAGTAAGAGGAACATTTTCCGCACCATAAACACGTCCTTGGAAGTAAACGCGAAGCATGGGATCAACTACCGAGAATTTAAAAGCCCGGTAAAGTAAAAGGCTAGCAAAGGGTTCGCGATTTCGAGACATATTTTATTAAGAATTGGGAATTGGTAATGGGTAATTGGTAATTGGTAATGGGTAATGGGTAATTGGTAATTGGCGGAAATAACTCTTAACTCCTAACTCCTAACTCCTAACTCCTAACTCCTAACTCCTAACTCCTAACTCCTAACTCCTAACTCCTAACTCCTAACTCTTAACTCTTAACTCCTAACTCCTAACTCCTAACTCCTAACGTTTCCGCAGCAGAGCGCACGTTTTCCAAACTTAAACTACTTGAAGTACGCTTAATTAAACCAGTTAAAACGTTTCCTGGACCAATTTCTACGACTCGCTCAATTCCTTGTTCTGGTAATGCTAAACTAATTTCTCTCCACCTCACACTTCCGGTCATTTGTTCCACCAAGCGTTGTTTTAAAACATCGGCTTCCACAGTAGGTGTTGGTTCGACATTAGATAAAACTGGTACAGTAGCCCTCTGAAATTCTACGGCGGCTAATACATCTTTAAATTCAGCAGATGCCCCTGCCATCATCGGAGAATGAAATGCTCCCGATACATTTAAAAGTATTTTGCGTTTTGCTTTAACCTGAGACATCACGCTTTCTACAGCTTCAGGAGTCCCGGAAATTACTACTTGTGCAGCACTATTATCATTTGCCAATACCACATTATCCGTTTCAGCCAAGATTTGATCTAATTGTTCCCGATCAAAGCCGATCAAAGCCGCCATTTTACCACCAGCAGCATTTTCCATCAATTCAGCCCGACGTTTTACCAAACGCAAACCCGCAGACCATTCAAACACACCCGCGACATACAGCGCGATATACTCTCCCAAACTATGACCAGCTACTAAATCTGGCTGCTCTTTCTTACTTAGAATATCGGCAAGACTAGTTTCTATCACATACAAGCAAGGTTGAGTATAAAGAGTACGAGCTAACTTTTCTTCGTCATTGTGGCAAATTTCGCTGATACTCCAGCCCAAAATTTCTTCAGCTTGAACAAACTTTTCCTTAGCTTCGGACAAATCCAGTAGATCCATTCCCATGCCTAGAGTTTGGGAACCTTGTCCGGGAAACACCCATGCGGTTTTACTCATCAGTTATCAATTATCAGTTATCAGTGAACAGTTAGGAGTTAAGAGTTAAGAGTTGAGAGTTGAGGAATTTACGTTGATTAGAGTGGGTTGAATTCAGTTTTTTCCAATCAGCTACTGTCCGCTAAAAGATTTCGATTTTGCTAAAAAATATCTCTTCAATTTAGCAGTAAAAACTTTTAACTCATTACTCATCACTCCTAACTCATCACTCCGGTGGTCTTTACCTTCCCCATTTAAAAATTGCTGCACCCCAAGTTAATCCAGCCCCAAAACCAGATGTAACAATGGTATCTCCGGGTTTTATTTTGCCGAATCGCACTGCTTCATCCAATGCAAGAGGTATGGAAGCAGCAGAGGTATTACCATAATTTGCTACATTACTGATTACTTTTTCCGGTGGAATACAAAGACGTTCAGCAACTGCATCAAGAATACGTTGGTTTGCTTGATGTAATAGCAGCCAATCCACTTGTTCCACAGTTAAATTGGCACGAAATAAAGCTTTGTCAATAACTTCCGGTACTCGCTTTACAGCAAAACGATAAACCTCTTTACCGTTCATGGAAACATTGCCAAAACTCCCTTTAGAGATATTTACACCTTCAACCAGTTGCGTTGATTGGGGAGTATAAGCAAGATTCAAACAGCTATTAAGAGTTCCATCACTTTTAATTTCAAACCCTAACAAATGATCGCACTCATTCGCTTGCAATACAGCAGCCCCAGCACCATCCCCAAATAATATGCAGGTGCGTCTATCTTGCCAATCCACCCAACGAGAGAGGATATCCGCTCCAACTACAAGTACATTTTGAAATACACCCGTTCTAATATATTGAGCCGCAGTTACCAACCCAAACACAAACCCAGAACAAGCCGCAGTCAAATCAAATGCCACTGCTCTGCTTGCTCCTAATTCAGCTTGAATCTGACTTGCACTACCAAACAAGTCATCGGGAGTAGAAGTTGCTAGCAAAATCAGATCCAAATCTTTTGCTTCGATTTGTGCCATTTCTAATGCTTTCAAACTAGCAGCAGTACCGATACTAGTAACCGATTCAGCCGCTGTCGCCAATCTTCGTTGACTAATTCCCGTTCTTGTGGTAATCCATTCGTCTGATGTTTCAACCAGCTCACTCAGCCCCTGGTTATCCAGGAAAGTTCCTGGCACCGCCGAGCCACTTCCTGTAATTGCTATTCCTAAATTTTGCACTCATTATCTCCACAGCTATCCGCTAGAAGGACTGTAGCCTTTTGCATTACTATCAAAATCATTAGCCTATAGCCAGGTTCAAACTACTGACTATAGACTAGTAAGATTAACTGCCCCTCTGACTAAATTATAAAACGCCTTTTTCGCTGAGATTTTGCGAGTTAATGCGTTGCAATACCTGATTATCAACAGCTTCTTTTGCCAGACGAATGGCATTGAAAATTGAAGGAGCTTGGGAGCTACCGTGACCAATTACACATATGCCATTTACCCCTAAAAGTAAACCGCCGCCATGTTCTGCATGGTCAATCCGCTGTTTAAGTCGTTTCAGGTTTGGTTTTAAAATAGAACAGCCAATTTGACCGCGCAATCCTTGGGGTAATTCCTCGCGAATAATTTGCAGCAAAATTTCCCCGACTGCTTCAGCAAATTTTAATAAGACATTACCTACAAAACCATCACATACAATCACATCAAAATCACCGGAAAGTACATCGCGTCCTTCAGCGTTGCCAACAAATTTAATGTACGGATTTTCACTGATCATTTGGTGAGCGCGGATGGCAGCATCATTGCCTTTACACTCTTCCTCACCGATATTTAATAAACCTACTTTGGGTTGTGTAACACCCAAAACATACTGAGAATAAGCCGAGCCTAAAACGGCAAATTGCTCCAAAAATTGAGGACGACAATCTACGTTAGCGCCAACATCAAGTATGAGGACTTGTTTGCTAGCCACCATCGTAGGGAATACCGCGCCGATTGCCGGACGGTCAATACCCGGAAGTCTTCCCAAACGAAGCAAAGCTGCTGCCATCGCTGCACCAGAATGACCGGCACTAATTACAGCATCCGCTTGTCCCTGCTTAACCAAACTCATCGCTACGTTGATAGAAGCCTTTGGTTTGCGTCTAATGCCGCTCAAAGCTTCCTCATCCATGGCGATTGTACCTTCTGCGGAGACAATTTCTACTTGTTCCGATTTTATTGATGAGGGCAGTATAGGTTCAATATCTTCGGGAGAGCCTACCAAAAGCACTTTTACACCCAATTCTTCGACAGCTCGCAGTGCGCCAGCCACGATTTCACCGGGTGCATTATCTCCTCCCATTGCATCAATAGCGATTCTTACGCCAGTCGATTCCATTGCTCAGAGCTTCCAGAAACCTTACAAATTTTACCAGATGCTTCTGCTAGTCGCAGCTTTATTTTTCGCTACCAAATCTTACTTTTATCAAGTAAGGCATCAACTTCTACTTTTGCTCAACATAGCATGAATTTGCCTCTATCACTTGATTCTCCGAACCCTATAGATAGATGTTTGACAAAAAATTAGACTTAGAGAGCTAATCAAAAATGTTATTCCTAAAGCGAAAATTGCGTCAAGCACTTTTGAGCTAATTTGCAAGTAAAAAATATTGCATCAATTATTGTATTGTACTAGTTGTTACGCATTGAATTTGTATAATATTAGCTAGCTTTCCGGCTCGCAATGATTTTTTCCGATTCTAAATCCAAAAATTAGTGGAATTTACCTGATTTAGTGCTGAATATCAAGAATATATTCACAGTTACGAACAGGCAATCATTTAAAAAAGGCGTTCTCAGGATTTATTTCTCAGCAACCCATATCGTTGATCAAATATTTTTTAATTTCTAGGTATCTAAGTATATTGAGAAAAAAGTTAAAAGTGAAAACTAAACGCTTCCATGTTCTACAAAAACAATTAAAATCAATCGTTCAAGCAATTATAAATCTATTTCTAATTTAGAATTCACTTGAAAACACCTAGCTTAGACTTGAGTTTTTCACCCATCGATTTAGTGCGATCGCAACGAGCTTGCACTAGGTGAATGCAACGAGAAGTGTAATAATAAGCGTTGCACGAAAAATTCAAGCAAAGTTGAGTTAAATCACAAAAATTTGTTATATTACCCTCTTCACGCAAACAATAATCAACGGCTATGATTACGAGCATGAATAATCGGTTTGCAATGCGTGCGTAGTATTACAGCAGCAATGGTAGCTAAAACTTGTATAGGAGTAAAGGATGCTGGAATTATTTGGTTCGGGTTTAATGTCTTTGTGGTTAGATATGGCAGGAGTCAAAGTTCAGCCAATGCAGGCTTTTGATGTTTTGGCTTGGCAAACGGGTCCTGGATTAGTTCTCACACCCGATCCAAATCCAGCCAGAAATAATATGATACAAGGATATTTAAAAGAACTAGAAACATTAAAATTAATCAAACCCGAACAAACCCCCGTCCAAGGTATTTGGATACAGTCAGGTCCGATGCTGATGGCTAATCATGAAGCTACTAAACCTCTACCTGCGGCATCTTTAACCAAAATTGCGACTTCACTTGCTGTACTCAAACATTGGGGTCCCAATCATAAATTTGAAACTTTGATCGGTGCCACTGGACCAATTAAAAATGGTGTTTTAGAAGGAAATTTAGTAGTTAATGCTAGCGGAGACCCTTTATTTGTCTGGGAAGAAGCAATAACTATTGCTAATATGCTCAATAAAATGGGCATCAAGCGAGTTAATGGCAATTTAATTGTTGTTGGTAAATTTGCGATGAATTTCCAGCGCAATCCCCAATTAGCAGGAGAAGCATTCAAAAGCGCCCTCAATTTTGCCACTTGGCCTCGTCATGTCAATATGCAATACTCCCGTATGGCTAAAGGTACTCCAAAACCCCAAGTTGTAATTACTGGCAAAGTTGAAGCGGTCGAAGAAGTGGAATCCTCTCAAACTCCCCTCATACGTCATTATTCATTACCAACGACACAGTTAATTAATGAGATGAACGTTTTTAGCAATAATGAAATGGCTGAAATGCTTGCAGAATCAGTCGGAGGAGCAAGGGTAGTCCAGTCAACTGCGGCAGAACTTGCAAGAGTACCGCAATCGGAAATTCAATTGATCAATGGTTCTGGACTCGGACAAGAAAATCGGATTTCTGCACGAGCTGCTACTGCAATGTTAATGGCAATTCAACGTTTAGCAGCTGCTCACAATTTAACCGTAGCTGATTTTTTCCCTACTTCAGGCTTAGACTATCGCGGCACAACTTACGCTAGACACATTCCTAAAGACACCGCTTTTAAAACTGGTACTTTAAGGGATGTTAGTAGCTTAGCTGGAGTCATGCCCACAAAAAATCGCGGTTTAGTTTGGTTTGCTATTATTAATAAAGGTACATTTGTACCTGGTTTTCGTTCCCAACAGGACAAGTTACTGCAAGCAATTCTTAAAGAATTAGAAGTGCAAGCAACTGATTCAACTGGTATAAGTCCGACTTCTGGGAAAAAAGTAATACCCGAATTCGGTAAACCAACTCATAATGAAGTTTTGTATAAAAGCTGAAATGAACAGTTATCAGTTAAGAATGCTTCACTGATAACTGTTTACTGATAACTGTTCACTGATTTAATTGTGGAATAATTTCTGTAATTACTCTATCTCCGGAATTCCCCCCTTTAACCACCACATTTTCTGTTTGTAGATTACCAGTAGCCGTTTCACCTTTAAAAGTAAATCGAGGGCTTGTTTGGCTGTATGTGACGTTTCCAGAGGCTTCTACTAATTGTTTGTCTAAGTACCAAGTTAAATTATTCGATTGGATTGACTGACCTTTTTGTCCGACACCTTTAACATCACCTTGGACATATACTGTTTTTTGAGGGATTTTTAATTCACCCCGATTCCCACTTACAGTTACATTTTCAGCACGATGCACCACTTTCAGAGGTGCATTTGTTTTAACTGTTTCGGCTTTGATATTCCAAGTCATTGAGTTACTAGCTATTTGTACCAAGGGGTCTAGTAATTCAATGAAGGCGTTTTTTGTGATATTCACAATTTCTGTTTTCAAAAAAACGGACGCAGCATCCCCCCTACCACGCTGGATAACTTTATTATCCTGGAAACGGTCAATTTGCATCGGGCGATCGCCAATTAATTTTTCCTGTTTAATCATCCAGGTTAACTGCTCGGTTCGCATTTGCAAATTAGGTTCTACTGATTTAGCTACTACTCCCCCAAAAAAATCAATCCGCTGTTCGCGAGTTTTAACTTTTGCTTCTTGAGCTACTGCTTGCAATTGTTTATGAGTACCGTTAAGTTGATTACGAACAATAAGTAAGTCTTCTTGTGGTCGCCATTCTAACTCATTACCGCGCAATACAACACCGTTCTCTGGGTCTGTAGCGACAATTTGACCTTTGAGAAACAATTGCTTTCCATCTTGTCTGATATCAGCTTTTTGTGCGGTTACTTTATAAACTATTTTACCGTCTTGATACAATTCACCATCTGGATTTTCGGCTTCACCAATTTGTTTTTCTTTGGTGTATTTAGCTTGTTTGGCGTTTACTTTCCAAATTGGTTGACCTTTTTCATCAAACTGTTCTAAAGCTACTCCTTGAAAAGTAAATTTACTTTCGTCTTCTTGGACTGATTCGGTTTCATCTGGTTGTTCGTTGATACTAGGCTTT
>JBHJOU010000349.1:0-7784 GCA_050329355.1 Rivularia sp. (in: cyanobacteria) | reverse complement strand
TTGTAAAAACTTCGTTTGACAATGAACAATCAACACTTCATACAATTGCTGAGGTGGTGTTATCCGGATATTATTGGTAATAGCCGTGCTTGTAATGTAACTCCGGAGTCTCCTAGAGGGTGGGGTGAGGTAGAAAGTAAAAGCTAAAAGCTATATAATCCGGTGGTTGAAACCGCTACTACACAAATAAAGTCCGGCAACCTGGACTTTTTGAAGGGATAAATTAAGTTAGACATTTAGGATCAACTTTGAATCTCCGTATTTTCTTACACCTCAATTCGGATTGTTATGGCAATCACCCTCAAGTGATTATTAAATTATTTAGCTAACAAAACTGTAAACAAACTACCTTTTTCTAACTCGGATGAAACTTGAATTTCCCCACCGTGCGTTTCGATAATTCTCTGAGATAAATGCAGTCCTAAACCGCTACCGGAACGTTTATTTTTACCTTGACGGAAGCGCTCAAATATGGTTTTTCGATCTTCTTTGGCTATACCATAACCTGTATCTTCAACTTCTATTTTTACCCAATGTTTCCCCAGATCAGATGTTAATTCTGACAACCGAACTTTCACTCCACCTTCATCGGTAAACTTAATCGCATTTCCAATTAAGTTGCTGACAACTCTCCTCAATTCTGAACAATCTCCTGCTGCTGTAATCCCATCTTGATTTTGCTGTAAATTATTGAAAAATTCCAGGGTTAATGCTTTTTCTTGGGCTAATGGACTTAATTCTTGAACGACTTCTTCAACTATGGTAAGTATATTACAACTGGCAAAATTCATAGTTTTTTTACCTGCTTCAAAACGGGATACTTCTAATAAAGTATTGACCATTTCTAGTAAGTTATGATTGCTGCGAATCATTGTGGCGATCGCCTTTTTCATTTCTGGGGAAATTTTACAGAATATTTCTTGTAAAAATAGATTTAACATCCGTTCCGCAGCTACTAAAGGAGTGCGTAAATCATGAGTTAAACGCGATACAAAATCTTCTCGCTGACGTGCCATTTCTTTCTGAGCATCGATGCTATGCTTCAGACGCAAAAGGCTGCGGACTCTGGCAAGTAATTCGTCTGTGTCAAAAGGTTTGCGGATAAAATCGTCGGCTCCCGCATCCAATCCTTCTACGACGCTAGCATCGTTAAAGGCTGTAACTAATAATATGGGGATGTAATCATAATCGGGATTATTCCGAATCCGACGGGTAACTTCGTAACCATCAATTCCCGGCATCATTACATCTAAAAGTATCAAACTTGGAGGCAATCGCTCAATTTCTTCTAATGCTGTTTCACCATTTATTACTAACTTAACTTCGTATCCTTCACTTTCTAAAATAGCTTGGACTAAGTGTAGATTATCAGGAATATCATCAACCGCTAATATTCGATCTACTATTTGCAAATCTTCAAGTGACATAATAAAACTTTTTATAGAATAGATATTTTTTATTCATAATTAATTATTAATTATTAATTATCTCTGCTGGTGTTTAGAATCCCTTTTTTGTTTATCATCTCCTTTTTGATGATTGTTTACAAGCTTTTTTAAAGAGGAATCATAGTTAGTTTCTATAATTTCTCGCTCGGAAACAGATGACACTTGCCGTAGTAATTCTACACGAAATATCGAACCTTTTCCTAATTCACTTTCAATCGTAATTTTCCCCCCCATCATATTTACCAATGCACTAACTATAGGTAAACCCAAACCCGTACCCCCGAATTTACGATTGGTACCTTGATCGAGTTGTCTGAAAGGTTCAAAAATATTTTGTATATTATCGAGGGCAATTCCAATTCCTGTGTCTTCAACTGCTAATTCAACACGATTATGAAGAACTTCTGTGATTTTTACGTAAATACTACCAGTTTCCGTAAATTTAATCGCATTTGAAAGCAGTTTTTCTAAAATCTGTCGCACACGCAATGAATCATTATATAAGATAGAATTTTCTAAATTGATGTCAATGTTTATGGAAAGTTTTTTCGCTTCTGCTAAAGAACGCATTTCTTCAACACTAAATTTGACCAATTTTGAGATATCGAATATTTCTGGTTTTAAATCTAAGTTTCCTGCTTGTAATTTAGAAAATTCTAAAATTTCGTTAATCAGTATCAATAAATTTTTACCATTATTCAGGATACGTTCTATCATCTGCTTTTGCTGATGCGAAAGTATACCTAATTTAGGACGCAGCAACAATTGAGAAAACCCAATAATCGCATTCATGGGAGTTCGTAATTCATGAGATATTGTTGCTAAAAATTGCGATTTTAACTCCAATGCTTCAATTAACTTGAGATTTTGTAAATTTATTTGTTGTTTTTGCTGCTCGATTTTTTGGCTTTTTTGCTGTATCTCTTGATTGGCTAAAGTTAATTGTGCTTTAATTTGATAGATTGCGATCGCGTTACGTGTGACTAAATCTAATATTTCTGCGGATAATGTCGATTTATTAATGTAATCTGTAGCTCCTGCTGCGATTAATTTTTCAATGATTCTTCTATCGCTGTTTTCAATTAGAACAACTACAGGAACTGGAATTCCTAAACTACGTACTTTTCTCAATAATGTTGAGGTTTGAGTTCCAGATAAATAATTATCCAAAAAAATACAGTCATAGGAAGTATGCTGTAAAACATCAATCGCGTCTTTGCTTTCCACTACTTTTAAGATTTCTTTGCTTGCTCCAGCATTAGTGAAAGCACGACATATTGTTACTTTATCTATTTGATTATCTTCGATAATTAAGATTTTCAGCTTCTCATCCATCGTTTTTTCAACTTGGGCTATTAGATGTTATTAGATGTTAATTTATTTTCGTGAGATTTTTCCCAGTCATTTGATCAATGGTTATATTTTTTAGGTTATGATAATTTTTATGTATATTAGATTTATCATAAGTTAAGTTGCTTATTTTTAACACAAGCAAAATTTTATGCTGATAATCTATATATACTTTAGCTCTTTAATTATATTAACTACCGTGAATCTTTATACCATAAATTAATCTCAATTTTTTTATTAAAGCTTATTTTATTGCTTAAATATTGATTGATTAATTACTATTTCTTCTTTGACAACTTTTTTAATTATTTTATTCCACGAAAGTAAAAAGCCTTCCTTAGTCGTTGGCGGAATTGTAAGTAATTACTAGACGCAAAAATTTAAATAATGATGCCACTAACCTAACAATTGCCCTAAAAGTATTTATTAACCGCAATCAATCATAGAAGATTACAATTAACAGACAAATTAACTAATTTTACAAGATTTTTTGTCAAAAAATATACTATATTATAATTGTGATTCTATTTTATGCAAATACATTTTTATTCGTCGTCAGTCCTTAGTATGAGTTTTCTCAGCATATTTGTCGCTAAAGGGAAATGGAAGTTTTTCTGAAGTCCGGCAAATCAAAAGTTTAACAAAATCAGCGTGATTAATTTTTGAAAAATTTCAAGGGTTTCAATGGGTAATTGAAATTCTCAATTATCAATGAATAATTAAATTAGTAAAAACCGATAATTCGCAATAATTAGCAATATATTTAATGCATTATAAATTTATATATCTGAGTGCGTATCTCAAGATATATTGTCAACTATATCCAAAGACTAAACAAAAATTCTGCAATTACTTCTATCGATGGATGTTTGCTTAAAAAAAAACATCTATCTTAAGTTGTGAATGTTAATTAAAAAAACTTCAATCAATCAGATTTCCTGAATATATTAAATAAAATTCATATGAGTGTAGCAATGAGTGAAATCAGTATTGTGTTAATTGAAGACCATGATTTAACCAGAATGGGAATAAAGGCTGCATTGCAGACAAATAGTGAACTGCGAGTAATAGGAGAAGCAGCTAACGCGACTAAAGGGCTGAAAATGCTAGAAACAATGAAGCCAGATGTAGCACTTGTAGATATTGGTTTACCTGATATCGATGGGATTGAACTTACCCGTAAATTTAGAGAATCTCAAAATAGCAGGGGAGATGCTTCTACCAGAATTTTGGTTTTGACAATGAACCACACAAACGATACCGTACTTGCGGCTTTTGCAGCAGGAGCAGATTCCTATTACATGAAAGATACAAGTATTGATAAACTGACAGAAGCAATTTACGCAACTCATTACGGTAACTCTTGGATAGATCCTGCGATCGCGAATATAGTATTACATCAGATAAGACAGGAAACCTTCGACAATCAAACCTCACTACAAGCCAAAACAGTAAAAATTGAAGCGCTTTCTTATGAATACGAGCAAGTTTTAGAAACCTACCCTTTAACTCAAAGAGAATTAGAAATTTTAGAATTAATTGTAGCAGGACATAGCAACGGAGAAATTGCCGGGCAACTATATATCACAGTTGGTACCGTTAAAACTCATGTTCGCAATATTCTTAACAAACTTTGCGCTGATGATCGTACTCAAGCAGCTGTAAGAGCATTACGTTCTGGATTAGTAGCATGAAATTAGTGTATTTAGAATAACTCAGTCCCTGACTGAAAGTCCGTGTCTCATAGCCAAAGTCCTCTTAACAGGATTGACGACACAATTAATTGGTAAAAATATTAAATTACTCCTAACTCCTAATTCCTCATTCCTAACTCCTTATTCCGGTAGTCCTAACTCTTGAGGTTTTACTTTGCTATAGTGTTGGTTTGTTGGCATTTAATATCTACCATACGCGCTTAGTAATGAACTACGAAACAGCTTATCAATTTCTTTTAAACCAAACTATAGCAAGTGAAAACAACGAGGATGCATTACTAACGCGAATGCGACAAGGAAAAGCCCCTATACCCGGTCAAATTACTTCAATTTTGCTGGCATTAAAAGTAGTCTTTGAAGCCTTAAAACATAATACCACCATTGAAAAAGAACTTGCTTACGCTTTATATTTATTAGCTATAAAAGCTCAGCAATTATTTGCAGCGGGGCTGAAAGCTGGTGTAAATTGGCCCCCAATGCTCAAAGAAGACTTGTTAAGAATCGCAAACGCAACCGAAAGTATTCTTTGTGGTGAATGGCATAATGTGCATCAATAGATAGTTGACAGTGGACAGTGGACAGTTGACAGTGGATAAACAACCAACAACCATCAACTGTCAACTTTTAACGATTTCGTAATTCTTCTTCCAACTTATCCAAATCAGATTTAAGAAAAACCGTCATCTGACCAGTATAAGCTTTACCGTTTTTAGCTTGTGCAACTTCTACCCAATAAGCATAGCGATCGCCAACACGTAATTCTCCGATTCTACCTTCTCTGATGGGAGTTTTAGCAAAACGTGCTGCATTAATTGCGCTTTGGTTGGGATACTCGTAAATGACTTGAGCGCCTTTATAATCTTGATAAATATCCAAACCGTAAATTATCCGCAAAGACTCTTTTAATCTATCCAAACTCATACCATTGATTGCATCATACATAGAGATGCGTTCGGTACGAATTTGGCTACGGTTTTTGGAAAATGTGACTCTACCAGGTGCTGACACCATCGCTTGAAAACTGAATCTTTGAGCTGCGGTATCAGTTTTCGTCACCAAAAAGCGTTCCCCACTCCGAGGGCTTAATGTCGGATGTGCTTTAATCCAAGTTTCTACTTGCTCTGTAGCTTGCCCAGGTAAAGCCGTAGCCGCACTATTATTAGATATCAAGAATGCTAAGGGTAAAATTAAAACTTGTAATAGAGATTTTTTGAGCATTTTTCAGTTTGCAAAGTTTCTATATATAGAATTCCCCTTTTTTTCAATTAATTAACGCACTGTTTTCACAGTAATTTTTTTTCGTGGAAAATTTTAAAACTCCACCGATTTTTATCAGGTGGAGTTGGGAACTTTAAAAAAACAAATTAGTCTTGTTTGATTAGAGACTAATATTTCACAACTTGCAAAGCAACAGTAGACTTTGTTTTAGCGTTGCCTGTGTAAAAAAAGTTGTTGTTGGATTAGTATGTGATTTTTGTAGAATGAATAAAACCGTTTTTCTGAAGGCGATTTTCAAGGATTTTTCTGTAAACCGCTTCGTATCCATCGACCATTTTGCTGACGGTAAATCTATCTTCTACATACTTGCGACAACCATGACGGCTGAGTTCCAAAGCTTTGGGAATCATGCTTGCCATTTGTTCATAGCTTTGACAGACAAAACCACTTACACCATGACTTACAACTTCTGGTACCGAACCCAAATTAGTCGCAATCACTGGTGTACCTGTAGCCATTGACTCAATCATTACTAAGCCAAAAGGTTCTTGCCAAGTAATTGGAAACAGAGTGATCGCAGCATTTCCTAAAAGTTCGGCTTTCTCGTTGTGAGTCACTTCGCCGAAAAATTGAATTTGCTTCCCATCAATATGAGGAGCAATTTCTTGCTCGAAAAATTTACGATCAACCTCATCAACTTTTCCTGCCATTCTCAAATGCCAACCTGTTTGTTTGGCTATAGAAATAGCATGATGTGGTCCTTTTTCTGGAGAAAATCGCCCTAAGAATGCCAAATAAGGTGGATTTTCGGGTTCAGCAATGAATGGATAATTCTTTTCATCAATGCCGTTATAAACAGTTCCTACATAGTTCAGGTCTACCTGCCGTTGGGAATCACTGATACTAACGTATGGTTGCTTGTAGTGGTGGGTGTATATCTTTGCCGTATCTTGATTAAAGCTATGGTGCAAAGTATGTACAGTCGGTGTTGTCACCAATCCCGCTGAAGCCAAAGTCAAAACGCCATTATGGGAATGAATTAAATCAAATTCCGCCGCTCGTTGGTAAACCTGGCTGATTTCGAGCAGTTCATAAGCATCATAGTTTGAAACGTTAGGGTCTAAACGCAAAGCGCGATCGCAAACGGCTTCCAACTTAGCAAGAGTCAGCGAATCACCTGAAGCAAACAATGTTACTTCATGACCCCGACGAACTAATTCATCGGTTAAGTGAGCAACTACCAACTCTATTCCTCCATAAGAAGGAGGCGGAACTCTTTCCCTTAAAGGGGCTACTTGAGCGATTCTCATAAATTATTTGTGTTTGTGCAACTAAAAAAAGTCCATATGTAAGCAGGACTCAGATTTTCACTGGGTAGAGAAAAAAACATTCACCCATACCAAAATTAATTAACCATGCTGACTTGCAATAAGTCTATTTTTGGTTAATTAAATTTTGACTAATCTTTCAAATTATCTCAGATTGTCAACAATTAATAACTATTAAGCAACTACATTTACAAATTACAGCTTGTTTGTTTCTTTGAACATCTATCCTGGGAATCATAGAAAATATTGTTTTTTGTATACTAAACTACAGTTTTTTAAACCACTTTACTTTTAGTTAATTTATTTAGGAGTTTTAGGAGCTTTTCGGAGCTTTTTAGCAGAAAAAAGAGAGTCCTATTTGTGTTTAGGCAATCAAGGTTTTGCTTTTGCCATCTTGATGATGTGTAATCGAATATGCTGGAATTGTGTCCAGAATGATCAAGAATTGGAAGGGAAATCATGAAAATCGCGACTTGGAATGTCAACTCAATTAGAACTCGTTTGGAACAGGTTATTAATTGGTTGAAGGAAAGTGCTGTTGATGTGCTTTGTTTACAAGAAACTAAAGTTGTAGATGAACAATTTCCCCAAGAACCTTTTCAAGAATTAGGATATTATCTCTATACTTATGGACAAAAATCATACAACGGTGTGGCAATAATCAGTCGTCAACCTTTAAAAGATGTTTCCTTTGGTTTTACTTCAGTCTTAGACAATATCGATTC
>JBHJOU010000067.1:0-9933 GCA_050329355.1 Rivularia sp. (in: cyanobacteria) | reverse complement strand
CTGGTATGACGTAAAGAAGAAATATATGCGCGTGACGCAATCCGGTAATTTGATCGATCGCGTTTCCCATCCACAAGCACGCAATTGGACGACTCGGAAATATACTTACTGGTTTGAGTGGTGCTGAATATTCAACCCACCATAAGGGGGTGTCTGGAGAAAGATACTGTTCTACTGTTTGCGATAAATGAGTAAAATCTTGTTGTGGAAAGATGTCTTGGTATGTGCGCTGCATAAACTTTACCAGCAGCGCTAAATCCAAGGTTGAACCGGAACGAACTGTGTAATCCGGTAGGAGTTTTTCTACCACTTTAAGGGTTGTCAGGGAAACTAGGAAACAAAATTGAGGATAGAAACTCTGGTGCTGCACCATTGTCCCATCTTTCTATGCTCGAAATGCCTTCATCTTCAATTGGTGCGGGGGCTGCCATATCTGAAGGTAAAAATATCCGAGCGCTAACTGCTACTAAAGCTAAAGAAAAGATTAGTACCGCAATTAACGGGGCGATGTATTGACGTAATATTGCCATATTTTAATGGAGAATTTGAGGTAATGATTAAAATGATTAATTTTCTCTAACTACTTATTTTAACCTGTTCTTTGACGTTCCAAGTCGGCGATCGCCCTTTGCCAATACCAATTTTCTGACATTCCGGGATGATTTTGCTTGAGTTGCTCAATTAAGCGGTTTGCAGTTGCGGTATCTCCAACTAAAGCAAAAAATCGATTTTGTAAATGTCCATCTTTCTCTTTGGGTTCTTGGGTAGGGTATGGTGGTTGTGTTGACGAAGAACGCGATTGACGCTTTTTTAATTCCCAAAATAAAACAAAATATAAGGTTCCAAAAATAATAATTAAACTGAGGGTTCCCAGGAAAGTTACTAAATTCAGCGTTAAAAAACCCAAAATTAATTGAGAAAGCACATAACCAAGTATAATCCCCGTCATCATCATAATGACTATGGATATAATAACGACGAATTCTTGCCCCATAAATTTACTTCCTTTTTTCAAGTCTTGGTTTCAGAAATAGGAATTCTTGGTTCCAAGGGGCAAAGGCTGGCAATCTGAATATAGTTGAGTTTCGCAGCAGTGGTTAGTAATTTTTAAGTTACAAATTAAGGTATAGGTTCTTATCCTTAACTGTCGTAATTTACTCATCATTTACTGCCGTATCAACAGTTAAAAGTTAATAATTGATACAGATTATATTCCAAATTTATTCTTTAGCCAGTGCGCCGACAATGGTCGCAAGTAACCTTATTTGCCTGATTTAACGCAATCTCGGTTTTGGTAAACGGGATTGATCGCAAAAAGAGGGTAGACATATTTGTTACCAAAGCATCGCCTAGTTTGTAAAGAGCTATCAATACTTTTATAAATACCTTTAACAATCAGTCGATGCTTACACCCTGGCTTGAGAAAAATTATATTCAATCAAAACTTGAAAAATATCTTGACACAGTTACACTTTACTGTTGTGCCAATACGCCAAATTAAGCAAACCTGAGTTGGACGATAATCGCAGAAGTCGGGTTTTTACGATATAAATATCCATAACATCAGAAAACAGTCATAAAAACCGGACATATAAGTACTTAAGCCTGCATTATTTATATAATTACTACTCAGTTATATTACTCTTCCCTATTGCCCCCAACCCCCCAACCCTGCTTAGAAGAAATATCTAATTAATGAAGGCACAGGTACTTACCCCTTCTACTATTAACAAAGGGAATCAAATTGTTAAACGCTGGGCGGCTGATAGTTCTGGCTAAACCAAGGCGGAAATTGGTGTTAGGGGTGATGCGATAGCGATAGCTGAGGGAGGGATTTAATTCTGTATTGGAATTACTAATTTTTACGCCGTCGCTAGAGGTGGCATTACTGGTAATATTTTCTAAACGTAGACCGGCTGTGAGTAGGTGATTAGGTGAAAGTGTAATTTCATCTTGAACATAAAAACTAAATAGTTGTTCATTTAGTTCATAGTTGGCTTTCACATCTACCTTGTCAGCGAATCCTGCATCCCTGTCTCGAAAACTACCTTCAAAACCAGTACTCAAACGATGACTTTCACCTAAGTTAAAGTTAAATCCCAGAGTTGTTAAAAATTCTTGTTCGTTGGTATTACGAATTTCGTTTTTGCTGTCTATTTTAGGTGAACCAATTGGAAGAGGGGCATTTTCAGGAGTATTGTCAAAGTTTCGATCAGTTGTAATGTTAGTTTCAGTTTTATCTTGGGTGTACTCTAATCTTTGAAGTAGTAATCCCAATTTCATCTGAGCGTTGGGATTAAAATCGTGTTCCCAAGTCCCACTCATCCGCCAAGTCAAATCCTCAAATGACTCTTGAACTGCATTTTCCCGTTCCCGGATGCGCTGGAGTCGTCCGTTACCAAAAAAACTAGTGGTGTTGATATTACGTTCTACATCACGGTTAGTATTGGAAAGAAATAACAATGGTTCCACACGTAAGACATCTTTCGGGGAAAGTTGCCACCGGAATCGGGGTGCAAAGCTATAATCTACGAAATTTTTAATATCATCTTCAATATCTGTTTCTGTAATTACACCAGTAGCATTTGTAGTTTGACGGTCTTTGAATTTCTCCGAACCTCGTGTTTGCAAACCGGCACTGATTTGATAACTAAAATCCCCTTGTTTTTGTCCATAAAGCAAGTTGAGGTCGCCTAAAATTTGCCTATCTTCTAAGAAGCTCACACCTGCATCTAAAACCCCAATAGGGCGGTCTGGTTGTTTGAGAACAATATTAATAGTTCCCGCGACACCTTGGGAATTTTGTCCAGCTGTGGGAGTACGAATAATTTCAATCCGTTCAATCGCACTAGCAGGAATGCGGTTAACTTCTAGTTGACGATTATCGCGACTATCAGGAAGTCGCTGACCATCAATTAAAATTTGCGTAAATCCTGGGCTGAAACCACGCAGTCTGACATCCCTATTTTCATCAAAGGGTCCTGTAATCACGACTCCAGGTAATCGGCGTAATACGTCTCCAGCTGTAGCATCATTAAATCGCTCAATTTCTTGGCGGTCAATAATGATTACCTGATTGGGTGCTTCCAAACGCTGTTCAATCGGGTTGTCGTTTTCTCCTGTCACTAGAAGTTCTATATCGGGTTCTATTTCATCTTCTTTTTTTTCTGATCTATTGTCAGAAGATGGTATTTGGGCAGATTTGGAATCATCTTGTTTCAAAGCATCAGCATCATGAGAATAATTAGTCCATTCAGATAAGGATAGCGGTTGTTGGATCGGGCTATCCGCAGAAGCAACACTGGAAAGAGTTTGGGCATATGCTGATGGAGATAGTATCCCCAGAATCATAGTTGTCAAACTCAGGTTGAAAATGAATGTTGATTGCTTCATGGTTTTGTACTCCTTAAGATGTAATGATTAAACGGTCCCCCTCTCAGACAATTTTGGATTTTGGATTTTGGATTACCCTGTGGTAAACCAGGATTCGTAGTTGGGATTTATCGCTTAAATCAAAGGCTAAACCCCAACTACAAACAGTTAGTCAATTAATTTTGTTTGCTGGTTTTAATGGTGTAGGTTGACTGAGACTGCGGAAGTACAAACCTCCAACAATCGCCCAAAAACTGAGATAGCCTATAGCTTGGACTAGATATAGTTTTTGCCTATAACCAAATAGGGTTTTGAGTAAAATCCCCGGAAATTGACGGTCGGGTAAGGTGGTGGATAAATCCCACATTTGCGGACCGAGAAGACAAGATGTATTTTGATCTCCACAGATTCCCAAGGCTTCAGGGTTGATGTAGCTAAAGGCGATCGCAGCTGCATCTAAGTGGCGGAGGACAGAAATTACTAATCCAGAGACAATTAATAGTAAAAATACGCCCATGACTTGAAAAAATTGCTGCAAGTTGATACGGACACTCCATTTAAATAGCAGCATCCCGATGACAACTGCGATCGTGATTCCAGAAATAGCTCCCAATACGGGTATCCAGCCTTCTTGGAACTTAGCGACAATAAACAAAGCTGTTTCTAAACCTTCCCGAAATACAGCAATAAAAATTAAGCTGAAAATCCCCCAACCAGCTTGATTATTTTGTCCTAAAGCACTTTTGACAGAACCTTCAATTTCGGCTTTGAGAAAACGGGCTTGTTTTGTCATCCAAATCAACATCCAACTCAGCATGGCGATCGCAATTACACCCAGTCCCATTTCAAACAATTGCTTGAATACAGGTGCGTAAAGTTGGTCAGATGTCTGCAATCCTTTGAGTCCTAAATGAATCAGCAAACCAAAGCCAAAGCTGGCTAAAATACCACTCAAAACTCCTAGGTAAACCCAGCGATTTAAAACCTGTTTTTGTGCTTGCTGTAAACAAGCAAAAACAATACCAACGACTAAAGCAGCTTCTACACCTTCCCGCAGGGTAATGAAAAAGGTGGGTAATGCAGCAGTCCAATTCATAAGTAATAAGTAATTTGTAATCAAGTAATTTGATTTTAGATAGTTGTAGCGGGTGATGCTTCTACAGGATTGATTTTTTCAGGTTCTGATTCTGTTACTATCTCAGTTTCAACACTTTTGATTTCCGACTCTACAGTTTTTTCGGTTGTAGGTGGTTTTTCTTTGCTAGGGTGCTTTTTGGACTGCTTCGACTTATGTTTGTGACCTTTTTCCTTTTTAGCTTCCTTCTCTAAGGATTCAGCCAAAGCTGCGGCAGGTAAAATCACAGTAGCTGCGATCGCACTAACAACGGTTTTAGTTAAAAATACTCTGCGTAACATCGCTTTTTTCTGATGGTTATATTTGGTGAATACGAAGAGTTTGACAGAAAAATATAACAGAAAAATAACAGCTTATTGCTCTAAATATTATTTAAAACTGCGGGAATTTTACCCATGATAATATGTGATTAACACTTGCCAAAAATTATTATGGAAGCCCTCACATTAAATATACCTCCAGTCGTGGGTTTAACCGATGAGCAATTTTATCAACTGTGTATTGCTAATGAACCTTGGCAATTAGAACTCACCCAAACAGGAGAATTAATTATCATGCCTCCAACAGGGGGAGAAAGCGGAATTAGAAACTCTGACTTAACCACAGAGTTAAATTTATGGAACCGCAAAACCAAGTTAGGTAAAGTTTTTGACTCTTCCACCGAGTTTAAATTACCCAATGGTGCTTATCGCTGTCCTGATGCTGCTTGGGTAAAGTTAGAACGCTGGGAAGCTTTAACCTCAGATCAAAAACGGCGTTTCCCCCCTATTTGTCCAGATTTTGTGATTGAACTGCGTTCAGAAACTGATAATTTAGCTAAATTACGTGGGAAAATGCGGGAATATCAAGAAAATGGTGCGCGTTTAGGTTGGTTAATTGATCCGCAAACTCCATTAGTAGAAATTTATCGCCTCGGACAAAATGTAGAGGTTTTGCATTTCTCTTTTGAAAACCCACCTCAACTTGACGGTGAATCGGTTTTACCTGGGTTTGTTCTAGATATGGCGATTATTTTAAATCCATAGTCAGTGAATTTACTTAATTACCGAAGAAGGCAGTCGGCAGTCGGCAGTAGGCAAGGGGGAGCGGTTTCAGACTGCCTCGATTGGGTTCAAAGGCACCATTATTTATTTATCTAAACAGAACAATATTTTTTTGGAGATACGTAGTACGAGAAAAAGTGCATCATTGTTTGAATCACCATTATTCATTTATGGGGTACGACTGCCGACTGCCTACTTTCCACTGCCCCTCATTCAGTTCAGTAAATAATTTGATTTGAAAACAAGAACCTTTTTCCAAGGTACTAGTAACAGTAATTTTACCCTTGTGAGCGTGGACAATTTCTTGAGCGATCGCCAGTCCTAATCCAAAACCAATGGGTGCTTTATGAAACTGACTCCGATAGAATTTTTCAAAAATATAGGGCAAATCTTCACTGGGAATTCCGATACCGTTGTCTTCTACTTGAATACTGACATAATCGGAAAAACAAACTAAGCGTAGCTCAATAGTACCCCCAGGCTGCGTGTATTTAATCGCATTGTTTAACAAATTCAGTACCGCTTGAGAGAATAAATCTGGTTCTATCAGTAATTTAACTGGTTCATGAGGAAATTCAGTTTTCAAAGTCAGCCCTTTGTCTTGACAACGGGAAGCTTTTTCTTGCGCCAAGGTTTTGAGTAATTCTACCAGATCAAATTGCTGTAAAAGTTTGGGATCGAATTTGCCTTCCCGACTAGCCAAAAATAATAAGTCGTTGACTAAATTACTTAGAGCTTTAGTAGTTTTGATAATAGTTTGAAATCGAGAACAAGTTTCAGGGTCAGGTTCTACTATATACATCAAACCTAATTGAGCATGACTTAATATTTTAGCTAATGGAGTTCGCAGTTCATGGGAAGTATAAGCTGTAAATTGATGTAGCCTTTGGTATGAATCATGAATAGGTTGCATAGCCAAACCACCTAAAAACCAACCCGTCAATCCAATTACACCTAGTCCTAACGGTACACCCACAGCTAACAGAAAACACAGTTGAGTGAGGGTTTCTTGAACAGGAGTCAACGGGGAAGCAATTTGCAGATAACCAATTAATACCCCATCTTGTAGCACCGGGAGAGTCACCTGACGTAGCCATATTTCTTGAGAATTAAACCTGTTAGATTCTGGCGAATTTATTTTTATTGTTGTAAACCCAGAAGAAATCTCAAATGGTGTTTTAGGTTGTACCTTGACAAACCGAACCAGCTTTCCTTCTGGAGAATACCAACGTGCATAGGCGATTTTATTTTCTAAACTTCCTATTGATAAAGTATTACTACCGAGAAAAGGCACATCATCGAGTTTAATTCGCCACTGACCTTGATGTAATCGGTAACGAATTCCAGCAGCCATAACACGGCTTCTAGCATATAGTTCTTGATCAAAAACTTGTTGACGGTCTTTGACAATATAAACATAAATAATACTGGCAAAAATCACTAAAATACTTCCCATTGACAGGGTAAACCAACGTGCTAAGTTACGGCGACTGCGATGAAATAAGTTGGTCATTCGATTTTAGATTTTAGATTTTGGATTTTGGATTAAATTACATAAGTATTTGTGCCTTGATTAATTAGACATTCCGAAACGTTGAAATCCTTGCGTACCCCCTTCGGGGAAGCAAGCTAACGCTTCGGACAATATATATTTATTTTGCCTCCATCACTTACAATCTCAATTTGCCACTGCGAAATCCCAAATTCTTTACTCCTTACTCCCTACTTACTGTATTAACCGATACCCGAGGGCTAGAATTTTGGTTACCATTACCTGTGATTGCTATAAGCATTTGGCTAGGAGGGAAAAGCGTGGCTAACCAGATGTTAAGTTATGGTTATGACACCAGTATCTATTTAGAAGCAAATCACCAGGTAGTAGTTCAACTATCTGTTGCAGTATTAGCTATTGAAGCAGAAATTAAGCAGCAAACAGGATTTACGAAAGTGAGCATTAAAACAACAGATTCAGCTGTCAAAACTCTAGAAATTGAATTACCAACTATAGATGTCAGCGCAGTTGAGAGCGGAATTGCTCAGGAGTTGGGTTTAGATGTAAATACAGTTAAACGTCTTACTCGTTACCAATTTACTGAGTAAATTTTCATGTTAGTTAAAAGCTGGAAAACCAAATTGATCATTGATTTACTCATATTGCGCGCTGTTTCTTGATAATCAAGCGTGATAATTACCATGAAAATTTAAGCGCCAATTTAAATCGTTACGCCCTTGCCAAATCTATTGCGATGGGATGTCTTTCTTAGGAGTTTACTCAACCACTTCATTCACCGGGAACCGATCAATTAGCTGAGTTGCACGTTGAGCATTACGCTTAATGTCTTGTGGTAAATAGGGAACATGGGGGATTTGTGATAATAAATCTAGGGTACGACGTAAAATTCTCACCACATCTCCTTCATCTAAGGTAGTATTTTCACATAGTTCTACCCAATCCATTCCTAACGCCCATTTTTCCACTAAGGCAATTAATTCAAACTCCAACCATACAGGTAAAGCTACAGCATACCTATGTTGTAATTGAAACACCTTACGTCGAATTGAGCGTAATGAAGCTAAACCATCGGCAACTTCACTGCTAAGTTCAAAAAACACCCTACTGTCAGGACGAGAAGTTTCGGTGACTAAAGCTGCAATGGCTGTAGCAAAATGATGGGGGTCTAATTGATTCAACTTACCGCTGTTGAGGACTAAACCCAACCATAATTCATTTTCTCCCCGAATTGCAGCCGCCATTTGTCCCAATTGTGTAGGTACTAAATTATCCAAACATTCAAAGTATTGGAGAATTTCGATTAATTTAATAAATTCTTCCCAATGATGTTCGGACTGTTCTGCTACTTGCGATTGCAATTCCTCAAGTTCGGCTTCTAATTCCGCAGCACGGGCTTGACGTTTGTATACACTAGCTGCATTCCCCAACTCATGTAGGGGGTTACTTTCCATTTGCTCTTGCAAATTTGTAACCAAATGCATCTGTTCTACCACTTCCGGAGCCATCGAAAAATCCGCAGATGATTGGGGAATTTGTGCGGCGATCGCTGCTGAAATTTCATCTCCACGGCATGATTCTCCTGGTTTCAAGGACAATGTGGATGGTGGTAGCAAATTGGCAGGTACATCAATGCGGGGTAATTGAGCGTACAAATCGATCGCATCATGAACAGAAGTTACATACCAACGGTTATCACTTCCCAAACATACCAAGAAAGGTGCTTGTCGAGAACCTTGTGTTTTCCCGATTAATACTGCTGTTACAGGTGCAGAAACTTTGACATTTTCACCATATAGACTTAACAGTGTTCCGGAAACAGCAAAACTCAGCATCATGCTCAATTCTTCTTTCCGGGATTCTACGGATTGCTCTTGCAAAGTTTTCAGTAATTTCCGCTCCACTTTCAAACGCTGACGCACTTTTTCATACTGCGCCACTTCCTCGTCGCTAATTTGGGCAATTTGTGCCTGAACTTCTGCTGATTGCTGTCTTGCCTCAGAAATCTTTTTATACTGCGGCTGTAAATGTAGATTGGCTAAATATTGCCCGAAACTGCGTTCTACCAATTCTTTCGCTTCTGCTAATGTATGGGTTTGTAGTAAATTTAACACCATGCCGTAACTGGGTGTAAACTGACTTACTAATGGGTCTGGTTTCGATGTCGCTAAATATCCAGCTTCTTTGGTGCCTTCAAAGGGAGTTTGCAGCGTTACCACATGACCGACTTCATCCATACCGCGACGACCGGCTCTTCCAGCCATCTGTAAAAATTCGGAAGGATTTAATAAACGATGTCCGTTATCAGTACGTTTAGAAAGTGTGGAAATTACTGTTGTTCTTGCAGGCATATTAATACCAGCAGCCAGAGTTTCCGTTGCAAATACAACCTTAATTAAACCCTGCTGAAATAGTTCTTCAACTAAACCTTTCCAAGCGGGTAAAATTCCGGCATGGTGAGCAGCAATTCCTCGATACAGCGGAGCTACGTGTCCCGCACGACCTGCATCGGGATTACGAGTCAGAAATTCATCAATTTGAGGTCGTAATCTTTGGGCTTCATCTCCATTTACCAGCCATAAATCTCCCACATCAGCCACAGCGCGATCGCAACCCCGGCGGCTGAAAATAAAGTAAATTGCTGGCAGCATATCTCTAGAACGCAAATGCTCTAAAATATAGCTGATACTTGGAGATTCTTGTCTCGCAACGTGTCTGCTTCTTTCCCCTTTCCTTTTCCTGGGGACGAGACGAGGATTTAATTGAGTTTTTTCTTTATTAAGTAAAGGAAATAGCCCCCTACTATTACCAAAATGAAATTGCAAAGGAACGGGACGAAAATCCGAATAAATCAAATCCGTCGGACCGTGAAC
>JBHJOU010000368.1:0-2124 GCA_050329355.1 Rivularia sp. (in: cyanobacteria) | reverse complement strand
CCTTATGCTTATGCGATTGATGGAGATATTGGTTTTGGTGAAGAAATCTTTGGATATCGTTGGGACGATCCTAAAGATGATTTAGGATTTTCAGAACTGAATGATGCACATTTAATTCCTAAATCGGTAGTCGTAGACAAGAGCTTTGACTGGGAAGGAGACGAGCTACTACAAATTCCTTGGCACGAAACGATAATTTACGAAACCCACGTTAAAGGATTTACTCAACGACATCAAGAAATACCCCCAAAATTAAGGGGAACTTATGCCGGACTCGCTCATCCTGCGGCAATTTCTCATCTCCAGTCTTTAGGTGTTACAGCGGTGGAATTGATGCCGATTCATCATTTTTTATCCTATCCGGGACACCTAGTTAATAAAGGAATGAAAAATTATTGGGGCTACGATTCAATTTGTTATTTGGCTCCTTATTCCGGCTACAGCGCTAGCGGTTGTTTGGGACAGCAGCTCAAAGAATTTAAGCAGATGGTCAAGCGAATGCATCGAGCTGGGATAGAAGTGATTCTTGATGTAGTTTACAACCATACGGGTGAAGGTAATCACCTGGGTCCGACTATATCTTTGCGCGGCATTGATAATGCTTCTTACTACCGTTTGGTAGATGGGGATTTACGCTATTACATGGACTTTACTGGTTGTGGTAATTCCCTAAACGTTCGCCATCCCCAAGTACTGAAGTTGATTATGGACAGTTTGCGGTACTGGGTGTTGGAATGTCATATAGATGGTTTCCGTTTTGACCTAGCATCGGCTTTAGCTAGGGAATTATACGCAGTAGATAAATTAGCGGCATTCTTCGATATTATCCACCAAGACCCGGTTTTAGCTGACGTAAAATTGATAGCAGAACCTTGGGATGTTGGTGAAGGAGGCTACCAAGTAGGTGAATTTCCCTTGTTGTGGTCGGAATGGAATGGAAAATATCGGGATACAGTACGAGACTTTTGGCGCGGAGAAGACAGTCATTTAGCAGAATTCGCTTATCGATTTACGGGTAGTTCCGACCTTTACGAGCTTAACGGACGCAGCCCCAGCGCTAGTATTAATTTTATTACAGCACATGATGGTTTCACGCTCAACGATTTGGTAAGTTATAACGAAAAACATAACATCGCTAACGGTGAAAATAACCGTGATGGAGAAAGTCACAATCGTTCCTGGAATTGTGGTGCAGAAGGGGAAACCGACGATTTAGCGATTGAGAAACTGCGTAAAAAACAGCGACGGAACTTTCTAGTTACATTACTACTTTCTCAAGGTATACCCATGATTTTAATGGGAGACGAAATGGGAAGAACCCAAGGAGGAAACAACAATCCTTACTGTCAGGATAACGAAACTTCCTGGTTAGATTGGGAATTACAAGAAGAAAACGAGAATTTACTCGATTTTACCCGTCAATTAATCGATTTTCGCCGCCGACATCCAGTATTTAAAAGACGTAAATGGTTTCAAGGAAGAGCAATTCGCGGTAGGGAAGTAACCGATATTTCTTGGTTTAACCCTGATGGGATAAAAATGACGGAAGAACAATGGAACAGCGGTTTTGCTAAAGCTATTGGCATCTACCTTAACGGTGAAGGAATCGGTTCACCAGGACCTAGAGGAGAACGTATCATTGATGAAAGTTTCTTAATCTTATTTAACGCTCATTACGAAATGTTGGAATTTTCTATTCCACCTGAATTGCAGGAATGGGAGTGGTTAACTATTATTGACACTACGAAGCATAGATTTGTGCAGCGGGGAAAACGCTACATCGAAGATAAGCCAATCGACGTAGAAGCCCGTTCCATAATCATCCTTCAGAGGCTTGGTCAAGTAAGCCAAAAATATGATGATGAATAGGTTAAAGGTCAAAGGTTAAAGGTTAAAGGTTAAAGGTTAATTTCTATTAACAACTACCAACTAACAACTAACAACTAACAACTAACCACTAACCACTAACAATTAAAAATCAATTATGCATATCGGTTCTCAATACTCAAATAATAGTTGCAACTTTACTTTATGGGCACCTCTAGTAGGAGAGGTTGCAGTTCATTTAGTTGATCCCGAAGATAAATTTGTACCTCTGGAAAAAGATGAATGGGGTTATTGGCG
>JBHJOU010000647.1:0-7332 GCA_050329355.1 Rivularia sp. (in: cyanobacteria) | reverse complement strand
GCTAATTATGGAGATTATTTAGTATTACGCTGCGGTGGTGTGGGCAGACAAGCACAATGGATTACAGATAATTATAGTGATTTAATCAATTCGGCTGCGGAACTTTCTATTGATAGTCGCGAAGCCGCTAATAATCCAGAGGTGGTGCAATACATCAAAAATGCTGATGCTTTATATTTTGCTGGTGGAGATCAAAATAAATACGAAAATTGCTGGGAAGGAACTGCTACAGAAGAGGCAATTAATTATTTAATTAATCATAAAAAAGTTCCCGTAGGTGGAACTAGTGCCGGTATGGCAATTTTAGGAGAATATTATTATGCTCCTTCTAGACAAGGGTTATTGAGTTCAGAAATTTTAAATGACCCTTTTCATGATAATACTCAGGATATTTATCACAGTAATTTTCTCCAGGTTCCTTATCTAAAATATACGATTACTGACACTCACTTAGATAGACGTAATGACAATCATCCCGAAACCAGATACGGGAGAATTTTCGGATTAATGGCTCGAATTATGGTAGCCGAAAATCATCCCGTTTATGCTATTGGTTTAGAAGAAGGTGCTTTTGTCGCAATTGATGAAAACGGAATTGCTCAAGTTTTTGGTAATGGTTCGGATTTGGCACAAGATGCCTATTTTTTACAAACTAATGGTACAGCACCAGAACAAATAAAACCGGGATTACCGTTAATTTGGGATAATAATGGACGAGCTGTTAAAGCCTATAAAATTCAAGGCACACCCCAAGGAAGTGGCTCATTTGACCTCAATAATTGGTTAACGGCGAATGGAGGAACTTGGGAATATTGGTTTACCACAGGTGGTGATTCTGGTTTTCGACAAGAACGAATTCGCAATTAAAACCTTTGCGTACCTTTGCGCCTACCTCCGCATACCTTTGCGTTTCAAACAAAATTCACCTTACTTCCTAATGACTCCGAAAAACTTAAAACCGTAGAATTTCCCTATCGCAATTTTCCGGTATAGGTTCGATTTCCCAAATTATCCCTTCCCCTGGCTCTAACATCACCTCTACAACAAGTTGTTCAACAGCAGTTACTGCTACATCTTCATGATTAGGAAAGGATTCTAAGTCCTCAGTAAGCAATCTCAATTTAAATCCTTCAGGAATCAAACCATTTGTAGCAGCGTTACGCAATGCAAAACACCAAATTATTCCTTCGGCTTCATTTTGAGGAACAATTGAAAAAATATATTGCTGTTGGGCAATAGTTAATTCACGAGCAAAAATTGTCCCCGATTGTTCTACACTACGAGTACCTGAAGTCGCAGTTTGTAAATCAAAGCTTCCCCAACCCAATTGTTGTGCTGTTTGAGAAACTCCATTTTGTAACCATTCTATAACAGACCATTGTTCCGGTAATCCTAATCTTCTTTCATATAGACTTCTTCGCCAACCCCCATCTTCAATTAAAGCACCCCACATAGAAAATGGAATTTCCAAACGAGGTGTTACTACTTCGGGATTTCCCAAACGATAAATGAGATTTTTCCCTTGTGCTGGAGTTAAATTTGCTAAAGGTTGAATCTCACTGCGGGTTGTTTCTTGGGGACAAAACTCTAGCGCTATAGTTAATAAACTTAAATCTGTAGTTACAGCAGTAGAATCTATTGCATAAGTCCGCCAAGTAGCATCATAATTAAGATTATTCTTGAGTTGAGCATGAGTACAATAACCCCAAACTTTGACAAAACCTTCATCCGCTTGGACTTGTACCCCCAAATAATAATCACCCGCCCAACTCGGTATATCTACCCATTCTTGAGCAACCCTTAACTCACTTAAATCAATATCTTCAGTGGGAACCAATACAAATTTAGTCCCGTCTGTAATAGTAATTGAACATCCATTAACCAGCTCCCACAAGCTGGGTAATGCAGTGGTACTGGGCGCAAGCTTTGCCTGCTGAGTGAATTCTGACTCCAACCAGGGTAAGATAGCCAGAAGGCAAAGTTTATTCATATATGCTTGATAGCAATTTGCCGAATTAGAAAGATTTTGACTTTCAATCCAAGCTTGATTTTGAGCGTTTAATGGTATTTCTAAAATCAACTCAGATGGGGAAGCGAAAGTAAATAGCGAGACATTATTCATAATCAGGTTAAAGGTTAAAGGTTAAAGGTTAAAGGTTGGTAATAAACAACCAATAACTGTCCACTGTCAACTGTCAACTGTCAACTGTAATAACTGTGTAGCCACTCCTCCATGATGCTACTGGTAGTTTTTAATAGGTCAGATGTTAAGGAAATATGCAGTTTTTCTTGACTCCATTGGAATACGGAACGCAGTAATGTTTCTTTGGCTTTACTCAATCGTCGCGAAACTGTGTATTGTTTAACTTCTAATTGTTTCGCAATTTGTTGCTGTGTCAAACCTTGTCCATAATAAAGTTGTAAAATTTGCTGTAATTGTTTATCTAATTGCGTAATTTCACGTACTAATACGGCATTCATCTCAGATTCTTGAGAAGCTTTTACTTGTTCTTCTTCCGTTGCGATAATTTTATTTAACAAAGAATCTTCACCACTAGCAAGATTATCGATCCATTCAAAAGCATCTTCACCACCCGCAGGAGCATTGATAGAAGTGACGCTAGGATAAAGATATTTACGAATCGAAGCAGCACAGTTTAATAACCAACTTTCTACTGTTTGAGAATCTACCGACGAATTAGTTTGCTTATTGTACGTTTGAGTTATAACTGACCAAATTTTCTCATCTGGGCGGGGAAGTTGACGAGTGCTACTAGCTTGGGTGGGTACATAAAAAGTTTTAAAACTGTTCCATGCAACTACATAAGCCGCAATTGTATCTTCACCTAAACCAGACTGCTGCAAAGATTCAACCAAACGCTTGTGACTGGTTTTGCGTAACAAACCCCAAACTGAACAAATATCAACCTCGTGACGCTGACGTAAAGTATCGCGGATAACACTCCCGAAAGTCGCACTTGCGTAGTTTTTTAACCGAAAACCAGAATCAGGATTGTACCCCTGAAGAACTTTATCAAACTTTGCGATCGCGATTTGGAAGCAGTCGGAAAGATTATACTGAATACTTGCAAATGTATTAGCTGCTTTTGCTGAACTCCAGTAGCAACACTCTTGTAAATAAGCTAAAAGATGTTCTTTGGCAATTTGCTGTGACTGAGAATGCCATACTTTATACCAGTAAAGCGCCCAAAAGTTATCTGAAGTTTCCTGGGGAATTTGCTTTGCACAATTAATCATACTCCGACGCAGTTTAGCATCCGTCGCCCAACCACGAAAGCGATCTGCATCAAATTGTAAAAAAGTGGAAAATATCTCAACAAGATTATTTCTGGGTTGCATAAAAAATACCAGCCAATAAGGGGAATAATAGGGAATTTAATCTAAACAATAAAGCATTACAAGTTTAGCCAAAACTTGACTGCACGTAATCGCTCGGATTTTAGAAAATTATCGCTTTGGTAGACTCAAAACGAGTAAATTTTCCTTCCTTTTGAGTGGTTGTATTCACCAGTGGTTAAAGATAGTGATAGTGCGATCGCGCTAATCGAAGATTTGGTTAAATAGATTTTCTTCAACCAAGTGGGTTTATCAAAAATCAACTCACTGGTATAATCTGACTGCTTTAAAGAAGAAAACATTCAAAAATCTGAAATCTCGCGATAATTTTGACTTTTACAGAGCTATTCACGTTAACTATCTGGGAAAGCGTTCTTCTGAGGACTTAAAATATGGGATATGTAATTTCGACGGCTAATATGAAGGGTGGTGTGGGAAAAACCACTCTTACCGTCAATTTAGCAACTTGTTTAGCGAAAAATCACGGTAAGCGGGTGTTGGTGCTGGATTTAGATACTCAAATCAGCGCTACTCTCAGTTTGATGTCACCGATAGAGTTTGCTAAACTGCGGAAAAAAAGGCGGACTTTAAGATTTTTAATTGATGATATTGTTAAATCATCGGATAAAATAAAATTGACGATTCAAGAAGTTATTCAACCTTCACTTAATAATCTTCCTGGACTTGATTTACTACCGGGAGATATCGACCTTTACGACGAATTTGTAGTATCGGAAATGCTGCATCAACAAGCAGTTAATCTGGGTGAAAATAACTTTGAAGCGATTTGGAATCGTTTTGAAAGAATGTTACTGGGTAAGATATTAGAACCTGTACGTGCCGATTATGATTTTATTCTGCTAGATTGCGCTCCCGGTTACAATCTATTAACTCGCAGTGCTTTAGCTACAAGTAATTTTTATGTTCTTCCTGCAAAGCCAGAACCTTTATCTGTGGTGGGTATTCAGTTATTAGAAAGACGTATTGCTCAGTTGAAAGAAAGTCATGAAAATGAGGCAAAGATAGATATCAAAATGTTGGGAATTGTGTTTACAATGTCCAACAGTAATATGTTAACTGGGAGATATTACAAACAAGTAATTAACCGTGTTTATCAAGATTATGGCGCGGAAAAAATCTGTGAAACCCAAATACCTGTTGATGTAAATGTTGCGAAAGCAGTTGATAGTTTTATGCCTGTAGTGTTAAATAGTCCTCAATCAGGTGGTTCTAAAGCCTTTACTCAATTAACTCAGGAATTGTTGCAAAAACTTTAAGAATAGTTAGGAGTACTGTCATACAAGCTTAACTTGTCACCAATAGTACTCCTCAACCTGTAAGTTTACCGAAGGTATCGCGGTCATAAATTGCTATCCAACATAAATTTTGGGATATTCCCCAGTCGCTTTCCCTACTGCATTTTTTCAAGCAACGCTATATCCTGTCTCAACACATCATTAAGCAATTCACTCAACTCAACCCCCTTCGCTTCCGCCCGCTTGGCAAAAAACTCCACCACCTCATCAGCCAAATAAATCGGCACCTTAAATGTCACATCCTCACGGTAAAACTTTCCTCGTTCCGCTCTGGAAAAATCATATTCAGGCTCCATCATACTCCCCCTTCATACTGTTGAATTTCTTTTCGAGTTGCTTTCCGCACTGAAATTATCCGTATTTCTACTCTATTTTCCTCTACTTGCTCAAACGTATGCACCACCACTAAATATTGCCCACTTGCTGCCTGTCCCAAGGTAATCCAGCGGTCCTCATCCAAACTGTGTGCTTCATCAAACACCGTCATCATGGCTGGGTCTTTGAATATCTGAGTTGCCGATTGGAAACTGATGCCATGCTTACCCTGATTTGATCTTGCCTTATTTGGGTCTCATTGAAAGTCGTACTCCATGCTCCAACAACAAAGGTGTTGCCCTCTAGTATAGTGCGATAGTGAAGCGCTGCTACAAGTAGATCGCTCAAGTAAGTGAACGATTTAGACCATATGCCGAATTTCCAAGTGCGATGTTTAAAGGAATGCGATCGCTCAAGTAGGAATATAATTTAGAGCATATATTGAATTTCCAAGTGCGATCGCCACAAAATGCGAGTAATGTGGGAACTCCCGAAAAAACTATATTTCAACCACGACCAATTTCTCCACCAAGCGGACAACAGACACCAGATAAGACAATTTTTCAGCCAAGAAAAGATCATGTAGAGGCTCAAAAAAATAATCTTAATGTCTTGCAAATTCTTGCGATTATTTTAGCGGCTGGACTGCTACTTGACGCTACTTATTACTTTGTCTCCAGTAAATATAGAGCAAATGATCGCGAAGTTCCACGACAAGAAAATTTATAAAATTATTCAACAATATAAAAGTGCATCCATCTGGAGTTAGATATTATTTGATTAGAAGATGTTAGGACTTACACTGCATAAACCCGGTTTTTGGCTTCATACCTAACTCCTGGATGTCCCTTAGCTTGTCAAAAGTTTTATTTATGTTACTTCTCCACCCGCTTTCTGATTTCATGGAAAGCAACGCTCAAATCAATAACTCACCTGCTGATTATTACTATCAAGGATATTCTGACGGTAAATTATTAAAGCTTCCCCGCACTTTAGAAGCAGAAGCGATCGCCATTCGTCTAATGCAGCAACTTGCAACTAATCCAATATATTCCCGTGAAGGTAAAATGTACGGGATATTACTAGTAAAATTAGCAAGCGGCGAAAAACGGATACTCAAAGCTTTTTCTGGATTATTGAATGGTTGTAGTCTAATTGAAGGTTGGGTACCACCAATTCCCGGTAGAGAACAAGTGGTATTAGAAGAAAGTTACACCTTAGCAGAATTGGAAGTTATTAAACAAGAAATTATTCAACTGAAACAACTGACTCAAAGAAAAGAATATAAAACTATAGCGCTACAGTTTGAACAACGTTTGCAAGAAATGAGTAAACGTCATCAAGTTAATAAACAACAACGTCAGGAAAAACGTCAGTTACTCTATAAAACCCTGACGGGAGAAGAATTAAATCAATTAAATCAATTAAATATAGAATTAGAAAAACTTAACGAATCAAGTCGTCGGGATGGAATTGAACGAAAAATCCTTAAACAACAGCAAGATCAAGTTTTACAACCGCTTCAGATGATAATTAATCGTGCAGATATACAGATTCGGGAATTAAAGCAGCAGCGTAAGCAAATATCCCGCAAACTGCAAGCACAAATGCACGCAGCTTATTCAATCATGAATTTTTTAGGTAATTCCTCAACTTTACAGCAATTGATGCCCCAAGGCTTACCAACTGGTACGGGTGATTGTTGTGCTGTGAAATTACTTCATTATGCTGCAACAAATAATTTGCAACCGTTGGCTATGGCTGAATTTTGGTGGGGAGAATCCAATCAAGATAAAATTCAAGGAAAATTCTATGGTGCTTGTGTAGAACGCTGTCAACCGTTGATGGGGTTTTTGTTATCGGGATTACAATCTAATTCCCAAGTTAGCAGGAGAGAAGTTGCCATTATCTACGAAGATCAATGGTTAATTGCTATAAATAAACCCGCAGGTTTACTATCAGTTCCCGGCAGGTATCATTACAATCAAGATAGCATTGTAAGTCGCTTAATTAATTTATTCCCCAATTGTGAAAATATTACAGCAGTGCATCGATTGGATATGGATACCTCTGGAATTTTACTCTTAGCAAAAGACAAAAAAACCCATAGGTTATTAAGCAAGCAGTTTGAGCAAAGATTAGTTAATAAAGTTTACGAAGCCGTACTTTCTGGTACCTTATTGAAAAACAAAGGTAACATTGAACTACCACTGTGGGGAAATCCCGAACATCGTCCTTATCAAGAAGTTAATTACCAATATGGGAAATCTTGTATAACTAAATTTCAAGTTTTAAACAAAGAAGATAATTACACCCGCATTGAATTTATGCCTTTGACGGGAAG
>JBHJOU010000822.1:0-5251 GCA_050329355.1 Rivularia sp. (in: cyanobacteria) | reverse complement strand
CGTTCAAGCTGAAATAGAAGCAGATTTGCACAGACTGCGACCTTATCGGATTTTGGAATTGTTGGCATTGCCAATGGAAAAAACTGCCGAGCGAAAGCAGGGTTTACGATTACTCCACGAAGCACTCGATCAACGCAGTGGCATTGATGGTACTGGCTTGGACAAGTCGGGTTTAAACGTAGATGATTTTCTGCGATTTATTCAGCAACTGCGTCACTATTTAACAGTTGCCGAACAGCACAAGCTGTTTGAACAAGAAAGTAAGCGTCCCTCTGCTGTCGCCACATACTTGGCTGTATATGCTTTGATAGCACGAGGATTTACTCAACGTCAACCTGCTTTAATTCGTCAAGCAAAGCAAATGTTAATTCAGTTGGGTAAACGTCAAGACGTACACTTAGAACAATCTTTGTGTGCCTTACTTTTGGGACAAACCCAAGAAGCGACTCGCGCATTGGAATTAAGTCAGGAATACGAAGCTTTAGCTTTTATTCGAGAAAATTCTCAGGATTCCCCCGACTTGCTTCCAGGACTGTGTTTATACGGAGAAAATTGGTTACAAAATGAGCTATTTCCTCATTTTCGGGATTTGAAAAACCAGCCCGCTTCTTTGAAGGAATATTTTGCTGATAGTCAGGTACAGGCTTATTTGGAAGCTTTACCCAGAGAAAATCACCAGTCTGCTCCCCAGAGTCAACCGAATCATCAAAATCATCAAAGTAATCGCGATTCTAATGTCGTTTACCGTTCATTTAATAACCATAGACAAACACCACCAGGATATTCTCAAAAGACAACTACCGATGCTGTTAGTAAACCTACTAATGGAGTAACACCCATTAACGAAACACCCACACCAGCGGCACCGCTTCCCACAGCAGAACGTTTCAGAAATCGCGATCGCGCTGCAAATAATCCTGCAAGAATGACGAAGGGTATACCAGCGGAAACCAACAGTCATAGAAGACGCAAGGGCAGCAATATCCCTAACCCTCAAAGTGCTGCTGGAGGTACAACTCGCACCCCCAGACAAAGACGACGAACTACACCAAGCAATTTACAAAAAAGAAACCGTTTTATTTTGCTCGCCTTGGGTTCTTTATCGGGTTTATTAGTTTTATGGTTATTAGTAGGTGCTGGTGTCGGACTTTTGCAAAATATATTCTTCCGCGAACCAGCTTTGCAAGGAGAACAACTAAATATACAAATAAATAAGCCAGTAATAGAAATACCAGATCCGAACAGTCAAACCGCTTTGGATAGTGGTACTTTAACAAAATCTTCCGCAGAGCAAATAGTTAATACTTGGTTATCTACCAAAAAAACTGCTTTAGGACCAAATCATGAGATTGAAAGCTTAAACAACATCTTAGTCGGTACATCCCTTGCTAGTTGGCAAATAGTTGCTCGGCAAGATAAAGCCAATAACCGTTATCGAACTTTTGAGCATACGGTGGATGTTCAATCCGTCGATACCAGCGACAATCAAGCTGCCATCGAAGCACTTGTGACTGAACAAGCGAATTTTTACGAAAACGGTCAAGTTAACGAACTAAAATCTTATAAAGAAACTTTAAGAGTCAGGTATATGGTGGTTAAAATCGACGGCAATTGGCGAATTAAGGATATGTCAGTGGTGAATAAAGTTAGTTAACTAAGCTTACGTTCATAAATCACATTACCTTGAGCATCGTAAACTACAAGAGGTACGTCGGCATTATCACTAATTGCTTCTAAGGCTTGCTGCAAAGTCTGTAAGTGCTGGTTTACACCTGCAATAATTTCTGGGTCTCCTTGAGCGCTGGCTTCCATCAAGCTGTATTGGAGGCTTTGTTCGTAATCGGGAGCTATCCGCACGGTAATTCCTTGGTTATTCATGATATAAGTACAAACACGAACTTCAGCGGAACAGGTTCGATCTAAATCGGAACGGGTTTTTTGTATCCGACTGTAAATTTCGAGCTTTTCTTGCGCTTGAGAGAGAGAAACAGATGCAGGTTCAATTAATTTTTGGGCTTCGATATTATAAGAGCTATTGCTGGAAACTTGTTTTGCAGAACTCAAAGCCGTTTGCCACTGCGCTACTGCTGCATTCCACTGGTTTTGCTGTTCATACCTTTTGGCAAGGTTAACGGCGTTGAGTGCTTGTTTATAAACTTTGGCTGCCATCAGTTCATTTGTATTGCGGTTCTTTACTGCTAATAATCGGGGTTTATACTCGAATATCAGTTTTTGTGCATCTGAATATGCCGAACTTTCCAAAGGAATCACAGTTAATGCATTTATGACAACTTGCCAAGTAGATTCAACTTGTTGCCATTCTGAAGTGGTTTTGGCGGTTGCTTCTCGTTTGTCGGCAACTATAGATACAGCTTTTGCGGAAGTAATTTTTTTCAACCACTTATCTTCTGCTAGTAACTGTTGGTTAACTGCTTGCAAATTATCGCGATAGTTTGCTGCTTTTGCTTGTACAAATTCATACAGCGCGTCATTGCGACTAATTGCCTCTATTGGTGCGATCGCTTGCCGCCATAATCTTTTTTTATCTTGTAATTCTGATAAACTTGAGACGGGTACTTGATTTTTTTGAGTGGCGATTTGTGCTGCTTGAGTTGCTGTAAATACCTGTTGTATTTGTTGTGATTTCTCGGACAAACTGAGCGCTAGCTGTTGCGATTGTTGAGAATAAGGAGAGAAGCCGGGAATTTTGCCCAGACTTGTTGTGGTAAAATCTATTTTGCGCTGTAATCCCGCTAAATCTTGTTCGGAGTTGATTTTACCGATCAGTTCTCCATAAGAATTATTCAAATATTCTGCGGTTTTGAGTTGATTACACTTGGTTATCAAACAAGGACGAGTTGCAATGTAGGCACCTGCTAAACTTGCGGAAACGATTATCCCAATTACCGTAAGCAATATTAATTTGGGGTTAAAACCGACCAAGTTTGATTGTAATTTTGTTGATACAGGTATTTTCTCAAGATAATTATTAGACTCATCTTCCTTAATTGGTGAATAAATCAAGGCTGAAGAATTTTCAACATCAGAAAGTTCTGGTTCTTTATTAGTATTAATGTATTGTTTTTCTATAGTTAAGCAACGTTTAGCATAAGGAAGCTTGACTCCGACTACTCGTAAAAAAATCTCGATCTTTTCTTGTGGGTACTCGCGGGAATTATTTTGCAACCCTTCTTGAAGAACTGTAAAAATATTTTGGGTATCAACTGCCACTCCTTGGGGATGTTCAGTTAAAATCATCAACTGGTGATTTTTTACAGCACACTTAACCGCAAAGAATTCTCCAGAGCGAACATCTGCACGTAAGTATTCCTCTAAATTGCTTGCTAATAATTGTAAATTGTCCTGCTGAGTCGCTACTGTCATAAAGCCCTGTTCCGTTTATCATCAATTAAAGTTTGTTCAAGCAAGTAGGATTAATTTTTGACGAACTAGTCGCTATATCAAATCCGAACGTTCATTTTTTAACACAATAGACGAGTTTTTACCAAAAGCTTAACTATCAACTAAACTATTATTTATAAATCATCTCAAGGATAACTCCATTTATTTAGATTTCAGAGTAAATACGTAATTATCTGCTTTTTTATCTCAAGTTAATTACTTGATAAAATATTTTTATCGATATGATAAATTTTCGGACAGAGGGCGGGAATAATAAGAATTTGCAATATTTTGACGTTTTGAATTTTGGCAGAAATTGTTTTAAAAATTAATAAATAAGTCTCCAGGCAGATACATTTTTCTACCGATAATGTTTAATATTACTTTTGAGAAAAAATTACTGAAAGCCGTGATTCGTCGGATGTATAGCTATCTACCAATCAAATTATGATTGAGCAAAAAGTGTAAGCATTTTTACTGATATTATGTATTACTTCCTATAAAATAATGGTTGTGAAAATCAATTTTTAATTTACCCTAACTACGCTATTGGATAAAATTAATAACAGAAAGATAACTGGTTTTTAACAGCGTGTTTTTTACAGCTTGAAATTAAAAACAGATTGTTAAGGTGTATGGTGTATGTTTTAGACAGCACCGTAGTAAACCTCCACAAGTTGCAATAAAAGGTGTGCGTCAATGGAATTGTTGGAATATCAAGTAAAAGAATGGTTTGGAAAAATAGGTATTCCTGTATTACCTTCCCAAACAATTGACCATCCTACCGACCTTAAACGTTTACGAATCAATTATCCAATAGTTTTGAAATCTCAAATTTATGCTGGAGGACGTGCAAAAGCTGGTGGAGTGAGGTTTGTAGAAACTACAATCGATGCGATCGCAGCCGCGCAGTACATTTTTAATTTATCTATTTATGGCGAATTACCTGAAGTTTTATTAGCGGAAACGAAATATAACATTGAACAAGAGTTTTATTTAGCGATTGTTTTAGATACTGCTGTATGTCGTCCGATACTTTTGGGCTGTAATGAAGCGGATATCGATTGGGATGAAGCGGGAGAGAAAATGCAGCACGTTGTAGTCGAAGAGCGATTTTCTGCTTTTTACGCTCGTAGATTGGCTTTAAAAATGGGCTTACAAGGAATGCTGATGCAGTCGGTAAGCAACGTCATCGAGAAGATGTACCACTTGTTTATAGAAAAAGACCTGGATTTAGTGGAAATTAACCCTCTAGGTGTGGATTCTTGCGGACAAGTCGTAGCTCTGAATGGGAACGTCAGCATTAATGAAAGAGCTATCCGTCGTCATCCGGATATTGCTGTAATGGCTCGAAAATTGGTCAGCCGTGACATCTCAAAACAGACAAATGGCAAGATTGGGAATTGGGATGGCACCCAAATGCGTGGTAAAATTGGTATTTTAGGAAACGGTGCCGGTTCGGTGATGGCAACTTTAGATTTAGTTGTCAGTAATGGTGGTAAACCTGGAGTATGTCTGAATTTACGACACGCATTTCTGACTGACACTGTACCAACAACTTTTAATACCCGTTTACAACAAGCATTGCAAATCTTAGCTGCGGATAAGAGTATTGAAGTAATACTGATTAATTTTTTGGGTAGTATTCCTCAAGCGGGAGAAATCGCGGAGTTAATTGCCAATTTTATTCACAAGCAAGCCAATCAATTTAGTCCCCAAGGGTTTAGTACTAATGGTAGCAATGGTAATAAAGGTTTTCGGGAAGGTTCTTCTCTTCCTAATTTGATTATTCGTTTAGCTGGCTCCGATTTGGATATAGCTAAAAAATATTTATCAGATTTAACCATCG
>JBHJOU010000906.1:0-2451 GCA_050329355.1 Rivularia sp. (in: cyanobacteria) | reverse complement strand
ACAGCTAAAGTATTTAGATATACTTGTTCTCCTTTTTGAGAATTTCTATGTTTACGACGGAATTTTTCTGCCGCATTGTGAGCTTCTAAACCTAAAGGTACAGTAAAAGTTAAAGAATTTGATAGGCTGTGCATAATTTGTTGCTCTCCACTTTAAAATGCGTAGTCTCGACAATAAGTTTTGATTTTATCTGCGAATTTATTTAAACATCGGTAATAAAAACAACTTACCGTCGAAATATTTAAATTGTATTCTGCGGCTATTTCTTTCCAGGATTCACCTAACATTCTTTTTTGAGCCAAAACTTGAAAGTTAGCTTGGGGATGTTGTCTGATATATTCTTTTTTTAAAAGATTTTCTGGATCTAATTTCAGATATTCCATGAGAATGTCTCTGATATCTTCTGGTTCTTCAGTAGAAGCAAGGTTATCCACATCAATATCAGTAAGATTTGTGACATTTTCCTGACCAAAGAATTTTCTAGTTGCTTCAAAAAAAAACCGTCTCTCCAACAGAAAATTCACCCATCTAATGACTGAACTGCGTTCTGAGTCATATTTATCAATATTTTGACAAATATATAAAAAAAGCTCTTGTAGTGCTTCATGATAAATATCTTCATAGATTTCTGCTGAGTATTGCCCTCTTTGCGGATAACAAAGTTTACCCGATTGCATAATAGTATCAACCAGCCTTGTCAGAGCTAGTTGTCGTTGCACTGACAAATGCGGGTATTGCTGAGCTGTTGAAGCCAGTTCTTGAAGCAGAACATTTATGTTTTCGATCGAGGTTCGATTCATCTGGCGCTCCAAAAGTTTGCTTTCCCTCTATTTTTAGATATGGCTTTGTGGGGTCAGTTTTATGCAAAACTCGATTTTTTGTTACAAAAGTTTATATTTGATGTGAAATTCGGTAGAGGGAGTAGGGAATAATAACTAATGATTGGAACTCTCCGGAATTAAATATGCGACAAACGAAACCCTTGTAGAGACGCGATATATCGCGTCTCTACATTCGATATATCGCGTCTCTACATTCTTTATCATCGGGTTTGTACATTCTTTATTGAAGATATCTAATTCCAATGCCAACAGTTCTAAACCAGATTGCAAGAAGTCGGGTTTTTTAAGACAAATATCCGTAATAACAGATAAACTTTGTAAAAACCCGACTTCTAGACCCGACTGCATCGTTACACATCGGCAATCAACCTTGCTTTCCTTAACAAAAATTGCAACACACTCTCTTCCTTAGAAATAATATCAACTGTACCTTCCATTCCCAGTTGAATTGCACACTGGTGTTTGCTTCGACCTAGGGAAAGGCTTTTTGGCTGAATGGTTACTTCATAAAAGCTACTGAGACCAGCAGTTTTTTGGTTACTAGCAGTAGTATTATTAACATTTGCTTGGGGTGTAATTGTATCCGGAGAAATTCTTTTTACCTGACCCTCAAGAGTGCCGTAGTCTGGATAAGGACAAGCAGAAACCCGCATTTTTACTTGCTGACCTGGTTTCAATTTATTCTTATCATTCAGTCCTACTGCTGCTTTAATCTCCAAAGGAGCATTACTAGGAACAATTTGAGCAATTACCTCTCCAGCAGGTACAATTTGACCGGGGTTGCGTAAGTTTAATTTGGAGATAATACCATCTGCTGTGGCAGTAATTACAGTCTGGGTGAGGTCGATATTTACTTGACTCAGTTCGCGAGAATCACGCTCTAACTGCTTTGTCATTTCAATTTGTTGTCCAATTAAAGCTTGACGCTCTTTATTCAAAGTTGCCACACTAGCTTTTCCTGCGGCTTGTTCCTGAGCAATGCGTTGGGATGCGATCGCAATTTCTGCATTACTAGGATTAACAACTGCTTGTACCCGTTGCAATTTGGCTTTAGCAGCTTCAACTGTTTGTTCATACTGACGAACAGCTAATTGAGCTTCCTCGAATTGGTCTTTTGATAAAGCTCCTTGTTTGGCTACAACTTCGTATCTATTGCGTTTGGTTTGAGCCGCTTTTAAACTAGCAATGGCTGTGTTAACGTTTGCTTGAGCTTCTTCTACATCAGCATTAGTAGTAATTTGTTTGTCTCGATAATCTCGACTACGATAGGTTAATTCAGCCTGAGCAGCAGCAACAACGCGATTGATCCGGTCTGTTTCGGCTTGAATATGAGTATCGAGCGCATTAATTTGAGCATTGATTTGCACTAGTTGTAATTGGCTTTGTGCAATGTTACTTTCCAATTGATTCTTTTTAGTTTGTAATTTTGAGTTGTCAATTGTGGCAATCACGTCTCCTTTTTTAACCGTTTGATTTTCTGTAATCAAGACACCCATCACCTGACCCTCTGTAGCAGCTTGAACCAGCCGTAACTCACCCGCAGGACGGACGGTAGCTTGTCCTTTGACTGTCACCTTATATTTAGTCACAGAAGCAATGGGAATGGCTA
>JBHJOU010000814.1:0-3190 GCA_050329355.1 Rivularia sp. (in: cyanobacteria) | reverse complement strand
GATTAGACGTAAAACCCCGTGCATCGAAGGATGGTGCGGTCCCATGTTCAGCACCATTGGTTCGGTGCGAGTTTCCATTAATGCCATGAATCAGTAATTCTCCCCAAGATAAACTTTTTTTTGCACTCTTCCCTCAGCTTAATTATTTTAACCAAATATTCTTAATCAAATATTTGCTTATATTGGCTGTTTGGTTAGGTGAAGATTAATAATGAACGGTTTCTTTAATTATGAAGGATGAATGGTGAATGAAGCTAGGTCAACTACATTATGATGTCTAACTTTAAAGATTATTCAGTTACTGTCGCTGATATCACACAATTGCTCAGTGTATGGTCGTTTCTTGAGAATCCAACTATTCAACCGACAAATCAAGGTACTGTCAATACGACTTTTTTTGTAGATGCTCCTGATTCGGGTCAGTTTGTGTTCAAGCTGTATGACGATTCTACTACTACCGCACAAATTAAATATGAGCATTCGTTGCTAGCACATTTGCAATCTGCTGATTTGTCTTTTGCGGTACCAGCATCGGGTATCGGTGCTGCTGGTAATTTATTAATAGTAAATCGATTTAGCTCATTGCAACGGTTTACCCTATCAAAAATTGTCTGTGCTTCTACTTCTTCATTTAGACTTTTATAATTGCTAAATTCTGTAAGTATTTTTTTGATATAATCTTTATATTGCTCTACTTTAACCATTTTGTAATTACCTCCTTTTCTTGCTCGTAAACAATTAAACTAATTTGATTTCGTGTAATAATTTTTTGTGTAAAAGGTAACTGAAAAAAGGTTTCATATACATCTATCGGAATAGCTAAATATAAAATTCTTCCTGGTTCTTCTTCCTCCAAAATCGACCGATAATTAATAAACTGCCCTACTGCTAGGTGAAATTCTGAAATTGTTGAATAGCCAAGAAAACTTTTAACCTCTATGGCTATTTTTTCACCACTTCTTTATACACTTCTAATATATATAGCAAATTTCAGTTGAGTCCAATACACTAAAACCTCACCTCGCCCTTCGGCCACCCCTCTCCTTAGCAAGGAGAGGGGAAGGGGGTGAGGTAAAATTTGTATTGCACCCAAGTGAAAACCGCCATAACGTACTATCCGGCATATTTTGGTGCATTACGGCTTGAACTATATTTTTTTAACCCGAATGCATATCGTGCCGCAGGACACCCTACAATAATCTTGTGGGATAAGCTCTTTAGCACGTCCATAATTCTCAATAAAATACCATAATGAATGAATCGCCAACACCATCTAATATCGAAACACCTGCTTTTTCACACGTTCCCGTTTTAGGAAAGGAGATAATTGCAGGTTTGGCGATACGCAGTAATGGACATTATTTAGATACAACTGTTGGTGGTGGGGGACATTCTCGTTTAATCTTAGAAGCTGCACCGGATACACGAATAACTGCACTCGATCAAGATGAAGATGCTTTAACGGCGGCAAAAAATAATTTATCTGAGTATGGAAATCGTGTAGAATTTGTCCATAATAATTTCGCTGCATACGAGTTTCCACGTAATACTTTTGACGGGATTATTGCAGATTTGGGTGTTAGTTCTTACCATTTGGATAATCCGGAAAGGGGTTTTAGTTTTCGTTATGAAGCTGAATTGGATATGCGGATGGATCGAAGACAATCTTTAACTGCTGCTGAGGTAATAAATCATTGGGATGAGGTGGAATTAGCGAATATTTTCTTTAAATACGGTGAAGAAAGGTTATCAAGACGTATTGCTAGACGTATTGTGGAAAAACGTCCGTTTTCTACTACAACTCAGTTAGCTGAAACTATATCTTATTGCGTTCCTCGAAAGTATCGATATGGCAGAATTCACCCCGCTACTCGCGTTTTTCAAGCTTTACGAATTGCTGTAAATGATGAATTAAAATCTTTAGAAACTCTTTTAGAAAAAGCACCAAATGCACTTGTTACAGGTGGAAAATTTGCAATTATTAGTTTCCACAGTTTAGAAGATAGGATAGTTAAACATAGTTTCAAAGAATCATTATTATTAAAAATATTAACTAAAAAGCCGATTATTGCTCAAGAAGAAGAAGTTTCTAGTAATCCCCGCGCTCGTTCTGCTAAATTGAGAATAGCGGAAGCAGTGAATATAATTCGTAATTCGTAATATCTCCCTTCGGGAGACGCTACGCTAACGTAATTCGTAATTCGTTATCAACGAACAATGAAAATTTTTCGTTTGTTTGATTTTTTTCATTGTTAACTAATTTCACTTCTCTTGGTAACTCTACACGAAAAGTTGAACCTTCACCAAGTTGACTTTCTACAGTAATAGTTCCTCCCATTAAGTTTACTAAATCTTTGACTATTGCTAATCCTAATCCCGTTCCTTGGTAGCAACGACTTTTAGTTTGATTAACTTGCCGAAATGCTTGGAAAATGTATTTGAAATCAATTTCTGAAATCCCAATACCTGTATCTTTAACTATAATGATAATTTTATCGTCGTCTAATTCTTGTAATTCAATTAATACACCACCAGTTTCTGTAAATTTAATTGCGTTGGAAATTAAATTAGTTAATAATTGTTGAATACGAATGGGGTCATTAAGAACTTTTACGTTTTGAATATTGATATTAACATCTAAATTAATATTTTTCTGATTGGCAAAAAAACGTAAGTCGTCTGCGATTAATCTGATTAACTCTTTGATATTAAAATATTGGAGATTAAGACTAAATTTACCTTCTTCTAATTTGGCAAAATCTAGCATATTATTAATTAACTTTAATAGCTGTTTGCCATTTCGGATAATTGTTTCTACCATCTTTACGGACTGGGGATTAAACTGATTTTTGTTTAACCGTAAAAGTATGTCAGAAAATCCTAAAATAGCATTTAAAGGTGTACGCAATTCATGGGATAGAACTGTGACAATTTGCGATTTTAATTGTGCTGCTTCTTGTAATTGAAAATTTTGCATTTCCACACAGCGGATTTTATTTTCTGCTTGTTTGCGATCGCTAATATTTCGTAATAACCAGCGTATACCAATGCAGTTACCTTTATCGTTGATGGTACTAGTGCTAATTTGACAATCAAATAACATTTGATGATGGTTTTGCAAAGAAATTTCCCAATCTTTGAATTCTCCTTGTTTGCATAATTGGCTGAGTTTCTGGCGAAATTCTCGACG
>JBHJOU010000311.1:0-4561 GCA_050329355.1 Rivularia sp. (in: cyanobacteria) | reverse complement strand
GTAGCTAAGATTTTTCCGTCAGGACTAAAATCTATACTCCATACTGGTTCGCTATGACCGTCGATAATTTTAATTAAATTGCCGTTATTAAGATCGAAAAGTCCGACTTTACCATTTGCTGCGGCTACAGCTAGAATTTTACCATCAAAGCTGAAACTAGCATCTAATAATATGGAATTATGACCTTTAAGAGTTTTGATTAAAGTCCCATTCACATTCCACAGCTTGATTGTGCCATCGCTAGCAGTAGAAGCGATAATTTGACCATCCGGACTAAAACTCACACTCCAAACGCTGTTAGTATGACCAATTAGCGATCGCAATAAAGCACCATTTTTTGGATTCCACAGTTTAATGGTATTGTCTGCACTAGCTGAAGCAATAATTTTACCATCCGGACTAAAATTAATACCTCTTATTTTGTCACGATGTCCTTCTAAGCGATTTTTTTCTCTAATACTATAAATTGCTTGCTGTAATGCAGAAACTACTGAAGAGCGGGTTTGTTGGTTAACTGAAGATAATTTTGATAACTCTTGCAATTTATATCCTGCTTTCAATGCTAAAAGCAATGATTGAAAAGGACTTGTATCAAAAGCTCTTTGAGAGTAAACACTTGTTAAAAGTATATCGGCTTGTGTTTGTTCTAACCTTGCTTTACCAAGTTGTATATTTGTGAATAATGCTGCGACAAAAGAGATGGCTAAAAAGATGCTGCCTAAAAGTATAATCTTTTTAGCTTGATTGTGGGCTTGAGTTAATATTTGACTTTGTTTTTCTTTGACTGCTAAATTATATTTTACTTGACGCTTTTCAAATTCTTGACTAGTAGTTAAAAACCGATAATCTAAAGAACTTAAATTGTGATTATTTGCCCATAATAAAGCATCTTCTAATGCTTTACCTCGTAATAGCCGAGATTCATCTTGATAATTAGAATCAACCCAAATATCAAAACTTTGGGAATAAGGACGTAATTTTTCTAATTGTTTTTCAACCCATGTTTTATTAAAAACTTGTGTGTAAATCCGGTTATATATCTTTAATCTAGATTGTTCCTGCACAACTAAACCAGATAAACGTAAATCTGTTTGTTCTAAACTTGCATCCGCAAAAACTTCTGTTTTTTGTAAAATTTCTTGATAAGTTGTTAACAACCTTCCGGCTTTTTGTTCATTCCGCAGAATTCTATCTCGAATCGTCTTTAAATGTTCTGGTTCATCTTGGGCTTCCCAATTTTCAATAATCGATTTTTGTACTATGTCTTCAATTGATTGAGTCGCGATAATATGATTTTTATTTCCTTTACTAATTACCAATTGACACAATTTTTGTGTCAGAAAAGGTTGTCCCCCCGTCCAATTTAATATCTCCTGAATTACAGTTTGAGGATTGTCTACTTTTGCTTCTAAACCTTTTACTAATGGTTGTGCTTCATCAAGCTTAAAACCATGTAATTCTATGGCTTTACCAATATTAAAAGGTGTTTGAGTTTTATCTGCAATTAAATCACTAGGCGTTGCTACTCCCAAAAGTGCAAAAGTTAAACGTTTGTATCCTTGATTATCAACTCGTTTGTTATAAAAAAATCTAATTAAAGCAAAAAAATCATCTAGAGAAAAAGTTTGGCTCAAAACTCTATCAATTTCATCTACAAAAATAACAATATTTTGTTGAATTTCAATTAATAATATTTCATCAATAAATAAATTCAATCGCTGTACTGGTGAAAGCAAATCTCGTCTTTCCTTCCACCAAATTCGCCAGTTTATCTTGTTACCTAACTGACAACTACTAACTAAAGATTGGATAATTCCAGCGTACCATTTTTCCGCAGTTACATCTTCTTTTCCAATTCCGGTTAAATCAATAAAAGCACACACTATACCTTCTGCTTGCAATTTTTGCATCGTTTGAACTCGCAAACTAGATTTACCCATCTGTCGCGAATTTAATACATAACAAAACTCACCCGCTTTTAAACTTTGATAAAATTGTGAATCAGCTTGACGAGTCACATAGCTTGATGCGTTAGCACACAGACTTCCACCAACCTGATATTCATAATGTGATGGTGATGTAGTCATGATTATAAGCTATAACTATTTATCTCAATATACTGTGCGTTTAACTATTTTACCTCTAGGTAAAAACCTGACTTTTACCTGTTTTTTATTCTTGATGTAACCTGATTTTCCCCTATTGGTATTTTCATCAATTAAATTCATCATTTATATATAAAGCAAACTTTGCTTTTAATCAAATGTTAAATTATTTTCAGGTGATATCATGTTGAAATCAAAAATATCCACGTCTTTAATAGTTATTAATGTTTTAGCTGGATTATCAATTGCAAGCGCGGCTTTTGCTGCAACACCTCGTCCTCAACCGGGTTGTCCGGATGGGTGGGTTCCTGCTCCCAATCCCCAACTTGGCTGTATTCCTAACACTATCACGCCGAAACAACCTCCACAGTTGAACGATAAAATCAAAAATCCTCCAACCTCAGAAAAAATCAAATTTCCTCCAGAAATACCTCAAGATTTCAAGGTAAATCATTGCTATTTAGGTGTGATAGATCCAGTCGATTGTCCTGAGAACAATCCAATTTCCGCACCAAGGAACTAATTATTTAGTTGTTCTAAAGCTAATTAAAACTTGTGAAAAAATTATCTAGATAGACTAAAATTGTTCGATGATATTTTGGGTTGATAAAATATTTAAGTATGAAAAATACCACTTTCAACCCAAAACTCTTTGAAAATACTCACGATATAAATTACAGCTAGGTATCACACAATTATGCAGTGTTTTTACTAAACCCATACTGTGTAATTTGTAAATCTGAATTGAATCTAATTCAACTGGTTCGGGTGAATTAACTATAATTTTAAAAGCCTGAGCCAGTTTTGGACATTTTTGCAATACTTCTAAATATCTTCGTAAATGATTACTATAAACACCTGCTTCTGTGGAAGCTTCTTGTAAAAATTGTTCTAAATTTAAGTTTTTGTAACTCACTTCATACATTGCTAATCTGACTAAAAAGGGATGTCCACCGACTAACTGCATTAATTGTTTTATTTCTGTTTCACCCCAATTCAGCCCATGAATTGCAACTAATTGTTTTATTTGTTGGCTATCAAATTCCACTAATTTTACAGGTACACCAGCATTAAATGGTGATTGATTTATATCTAAAGGAACATAAACTTCGGTAGAATGAGCTAATACTAAGCGTAGTTTTTGCCAAATATCGGAAATTTTACCTTTTTCATGCCAACTTCGCAGCATTCCGAAAAAGTCTTCAATAATTTCTGTATAAGAAAAAATCTTATCGATGTTATCTAATGCTAATACTATGGGAGTATCTATTTGTAGGAGTAAATATTCTTCAAAGTAAACTGTGCAGTTATCGTTACTACCCAAAATTTCAGCATCCCAATAATCATTTAATTTATTTTCTAACTTTAACTGTCTACCAACCATACAGCAAAGCCAGCGAAGCAATTTATCTAAGTTGGTTAAAATTTCCAGATTGACACTGCTGAAATCTAAATAAACTGCTCGATAATTATCACGAGTAGCATGAGCAGTAATCTTTTTTATTAAAGAAGTTTTACCCATGAGTTTGGGTGCTTTAATCCGAATTAGAGAACCGGGTTTGAGAATTGTTTCATAACAGAGATTTTCTATATTATTCCTTTCAATATAAAAAGAGGAGTCTGGTGGTACAGAACTCTCTGGAAAAGGTAGCTGTATAAATTTGGGAGATATTTGTAATTCTGGATTTTTCACAGTAGATGAATCACTTTGTTTCTCCCATGTTCTTTTTAGCGCAGCTTTGAAATTTTTCTTAGTAACTTTTTCTCCTAAAGCTTGAGATAGTTTATGCCATAATTTATTTCCGACATCTTTATTTAAATATTCAGTACTATAGCCGTAAATTATTGCCATTTCATCATAGGTTTTTTCTAACCATGAAGCCTCAAGTACTTTAATTTCAATATCGCTGAGATATTTACCTGTGGTTTTAAACAAAGCAAAATCAGCAACTTCTTTTGTCTGAATCCAAGCGAATTCAGATTTGGAATCTAGATTAATTTGTAAGTTCTGTAAATTTTGAGTCATTCGCAGCATAATTGATCCTTGCTTGATCACAACGTATTTACATACAATCTGAAGCCTGAGTATTTCTAAGTTTCAGTAATACCGAATTTTTGATCAATCAAACTTTATGATTGCGGCTTCTCTACAGTTTGTATACGTTTGAGGATTACTATTTATGCCAAAAAATCCGCAATTCTTAATAATTAATTCCCATCCACAATCAGACAAGTTACACTTTTATTCGATCAGTTAAATAAAATTTTCTCAAAATATATTGTTATTCTCACCACACAACTGGGTATCTTGTAATTAGTTTACTGTTTTGTGTGTTTTCATGAAGTCTGTTGAAGAAGCTGCGTTTTCTCCTGACACAACTCAAGATTCCCCAATCGTTCTCACCTCGGAATTACGAAAGGTTTACCGTACTGGTTTTTGGATGAATCAAAAAGTT
>JBHJOU010000225.1:0-5953 GCA_050329355.1 Rivularia sp. (in: cyanobacteria) | reverse complement strand
ATCAAAACTCCTGGAAAGTTATGGATTACGAGTACAAAAGTCAGTTTTTGAATGTGTCTTAGATGAAGAACAATATAAACGCATTTCCAAACTTTTGATGCGACTCGTTAACAAACGTGAAGATCAAGTTAGATTCTATCCCATGTCAGCAAATAATCGCTGTAAAATCGCAGTCGTGGGAACGCAACCGGAATTTAATATTGATGATGCTGCATTTATAGTTTAGTTGCAACATCCCAGCATCTCTAAATCTTTTTCACCATGACTTTAAATATTTACCAAAAAGCACGCGCTCCACCGAGTGCAGAAATTGTAACGCGCTTTCGGTCAAATTTGGATATTTAGAAACAATCAAATGCAGGTTAAATCTGTCAAGTTTGATTTAGTTTTTACTGTAAAAGTACAAGAACAACTTGATGAATTACCGAAAAAAGACCGCAAGCAATACGATAAAGCCTTTGAAATTTTAGCAAAATCTGGACCTGCTTACCGCAGTTTAAGAACCCATCGATATCGCTGCAAGAAAGGTGATATTTGGAGTTCTTCTGCATCGATGGCGAAACGATTTTACTGGCGTTATGTAGAAGAGGAGAGTATTTTGATTACCCATCTGGATTCGCATTAATCAATTAAAAAGGCAAAATTAAAAATTAAAACGATATTTATCCTAATATTTATTTTGCCTTTTACCTTTTAACTTTTGACTTCAAAAGTGTGGTGCGTGACGGTATATAGAATTTGTTTAGTTATGTTTGATAGATTATCGTCACCATCACAGCACCCTACATTTTTTGACTTTTAACTTTTGACTTCTACACTATGTCTAATCCTCGTCGAATCACTGCACGCGAACAACATCTGTTATCGCTTTACAATAACTGGGATTTTTCTATGACACCAAAGCAATTTTATACAAAATGGGCTGTAAGTTATGAAGAAATTGCTTTTATCTGTTCCCGCTCTGATTCTACCGTGCGCGGTTGGTTTAGAAATGGTAAAAATCAACGCTATCCTACACAAAATGATTTACTTCATTTAGCTTTGATGGATTTTTTATTAGAACATTTCGAGGAGATTCCCGAACAAGTTTATCAATGGTTGAATCTCGATAGTCTTGAGTCTTGGCTGAGATGAATCAGAATTAATCCACATATAAATCACTTTGTCAATAGCATCTTGCTATGTTTTGCTTAAGACTTCTCATTTACCTTAATAACAGTCAACTTCAAAGTCAAACTTCTGACTACGAATGCAACATTTGTTTCTGTGATTATCATGAGTTATTCTAAGCAACTATATCCTTGGTGTATTGTTCGCGTATTTCCCAATAATCAACATCAGATTGTTATGCGATTGCGCCGATATAATGATGCAGTTGCGTACTTACAAGTGTTGCGAAATTCAAGCAAAAATGTCAAATATTTGATTATTTTTGACGTGCAAGGAGTGTCTGAAAGAAGTCATAACTTTTGACTTTGAGTTGATTGGCTTTCTCTGAAGTCTTACAAATGAATCGTCTGCGTTTTTTATTCCCAGCAACATTAATTTGATTGCTGGAATTTTTTACTTTTAAAATCCCCTCAAGGGGACTAAAAAATATAATATATAAAATATCAAGTATCAAATATTAAATTAGTAAATCAAATGTTACTATGCTCCGACGTACTCGTAGAAAGCCAAGTAGGTCTTCATCTAACCTAAAATGGTCGTCGAAAACTGAGTTAGTTGGCTTAGAATTTGAGTTAATCCCGGAAAAAGATAGTTTTCTTTTCCCACAATACACTATTGGACTCCACGCTTGGTTTTTGGATCAAGTGCGACAGGTTGATGCAGATTTTTCTGCTTATCTCCATGATGGGGAGTCAGAAAAACCTTTTACTATTTCTGCTTTAAATGGAGAAATTATTAGTAGCGGTAGAAAAATTCAAATTTCCACAAATCATAAGTATTGCTGGTATCTCACTGCTTTATCTCAACCAGTACAGCAATGGATAGCAGAATGGGTAAAAAAAATGCCTTCTACGATTGATTTACGGACTGTGAATTTAAAAATTGATGCTTGCAATATTGTCCATGCTCCCACAACTTATGCTCAACTGCTAAACTCGGAGCATAGCAAAAATGTCTCTTTAAAATTTATCAGCCCTACTAGCTTTCGTCGCAAAGGACATCATTTTCCTCTACCATTACCCACAAATATTTTTCATAGCTATCTGCGACGCTGGAATAATTTTTCTGGTATGGCTTTTGAACAAGATGATTTTTTGGCTTGGGTGGATGAATGTGTATTAGTAAATCGCTGTCAAATCTCAACCGATAAAGTATTAGCTGGGAAAAAAGGTGCGGTGACGGGATTCACTGGTGCAATTGAATTGAGTTTAACTAGAGAAGCAGCCAAACAACCGGAATATCAACAGTTATTCTACGCTTTGGGACAACTCGCACCCTATTGTGGAACAGGACATAAAACTACATTTGGATTGGGACAAACCCGTTTGGGATGGTCATCAAAAATTCTACAAGATATTCCCCAAGTTGAAAACTTACTGGCGAAACGTATCGAAGATTTGACAGAAACTTTTAAAGCACAACGCAAACGTACTGGGGGAGAAAGAGCTAGCGAAATTGCCTCAAAATGGGCGACAATTTTAGCAAGACGAGAAATGGGAGAGTCTTTGCAAGTAATAGCCCAAGATTTAGAGATGCCTTATGAAACTGTAAAAACTTATGTTAAATTAGCGCGACGGGAGTTGAAAAAGCTGGAGTAGTTTTGTATACTAGCTGTGGTCAAAATCCGAACCTTGAAAAATGAATATTAAGTTTCCTGGTGAAAGTAAATGTGTTTTTATTTACTTGAAACACGCAAGTTTTTAGCGGGGGTATGGCGATGCTTAAAACGCTTATTCTTACGTTACCCCCCGCTAATTGCCTGCTATATGGTGCTTTGAGGCTGTTGGATGGGTTAGTTTTATCAAAAATTTTTAATTATTGGTAGCAAAATTAGACCCCCCGCTAAAATGGCACCTTGGAATTGAGTTATAGTAAGGGTTCTGGAATAGTAGGGTTTTAATTTCTTTACCCCTCACGGGGATGGAAACTTAGCTAAAGATTGCGGAAACGTTTATCTACCCCGATGGTTTTAATTTCTTTACCCCTCACGGGGATGGAAACGATGGAAGGTTAGAGATTTCGATTACGGCGACTGGAAAATGTTTTAATTTCTTTACCCCTCACGGGGATGGAAACCATGAGTAAGCACACGTGGTACTTTTCCTCTGAAAGTTTTAATTTCTTTACCCCTCACGGGGATGGAAACTGTAGTTCCTGGCTGCGCATCATTTGTGAGATCGTAGTTTTAATTTCTTTACCCCTCACGGGGATGGAAACTTTGATTACATTAGCCGTACTCGATTCTAACTTGCGGTTTTAATTTCTTTACCCCTCACGGGGATGGAAACATAAATACCTAGGTTATATTTACCCATTCCACGTCAAAAGTTTTAATTTCTTTACCCCTCACGGGGATGGAAACTTATCGTCCCCCCATGGATCATCGGGTGTTCCATCTGGAACAGTTTTAATTTCTTTACCCCTCACGGGGATGGAAACATTTGACGCTGTTTTTGGTTTTGTTCAGCTTCAAATTGTTTTAATTTCTTTACCCCTCACGGGGATGGAAACTTTTAATTACTATCAACCAACTGGTTGGTTGATAGTGTTTTAATTTCTTTACCCCTCACGGGGATGGAAACTAAGTGGATCAATACTCCTTAAACTTTCACAACTATTTGTTTTAATTTCTTTACCCCTCACGGGGATGGAAACTATAATGCCTCTAGTGAAGTCCTTTGCGATTAGAGTAATTAATGTTTTAATTTCTTTACCCCTCACGGGGATGGAAACCATTTCTTTGGCTCCTTTTAGGGCAATTTTGCCCTATAAAAGTTTTAATTTCTTTACCCCTCACGGGGATGGAAACTTTCCGCACTCTGATTTGCATTAGTCACAGAAAGTTTTAATTTCTTTACCCCTCACGGGGATGGAAACTCTAATTGATCCGGGAAAACTAAATACACCAATAACAGTTTTAATTTCTTTACCCCTCACGGGGATGGAAACTCCAATGTCGTATTTCCCTTCGCAGAGAAAAACAACGTGTTTTAATTTCTTTACCCCTCACGGGGATGGAAACCTAAACTTTGAGCACCTTGGTATTATGGTACAAGGAAAATGTTTTAATTTCTTTACCCCTCACGGGGATGGAAACTCTTCTACTTTTATAAAAGTGAAGATTGCTTTTTTGGTTTTAATTTCTTTACCCCTCACGGGGATGGAAACTTTTAAAGCTTATAAGCCTTGAAAAATATCCGTTAATGTTTTAATTTCTTTACCCCTCACGGGGATGGAAACAATTCTTCTTCGAGAATTTCTAGCTAGTAGCTTTTGTGTTTTAATTTCTTTACCCCTCACGGGGATGGAAACCTGGAGGTGTTTTACCAGTTTTGGGGGAAGGTTTTACGCGTTTTAATTTCTTTACCCCTCACGGGGATGGAAACAAATCGCATCGCCTTTTGAGGTGGGTGTCACTTTACCCACTCGTTGGCAGTAAGGTGGAAGGAGTTGATAACAGTATCTGAGCCTCAAACACCTATTAATGCGTTGTAGAGAAAAGTAATTTGTCTCCCAGGTGGAAGGAGTTAATGGCAGAAAGTATAAAATTGGAAGCACTTAAATGGCAGTAAGTATGTAATCTGAGGACAAATAGAACGAAAACCTTTATCTATCAAACGTTTGAGGCTTCGTAGATTAAAGATTTATCCAGCATCAACAGAAGCTTTACTGCCAACACTGCTATACATGACGATAGAGGTAATTAGCACGAATATATAAAAGAGCAACTTGGCGGATAGTACAAGAACACTATCATTCACAAAATAGAAGGAGTTGAATGATAGATAAATTAGTCGATAAAATAGCTCAATAAGCAGTCAGGGAAAGGAAAAGAGCGCTTATCACTCCACCGTAGTGGAAGCAGTTGATAGCAGTAAGTATAAAAAATTAACGGTTCTTAAAATTTAAAGGAAAAATATTCGCTTCAATAGAAGTATGCAATTCAAATATAAATTGCGTACCGAGGTAACAATGTTGACAGAATCTGAATTTGAGGAGTGGTCTAAATCCAAAGGATTTTCATCACACCAGTTAAAAATGATTCAATCAATACGGAATTCACCGCCTTCTAGACGAGTTAGAGGAAGGGTTGGGAATGTTGTTGGACGATATCCCAGCAAGAAAATGGGTGTAGTAATTCAGTTTGAAAGTCATCGCAACGAATTAGCACGAATATATGAATTAGAATACGACCCTTCGGTTTTAGAATATTACGACCAACCACCAAAAATAAAGCTGCAATATTGCTGTTTAAATGGAAGACAAATAGGAGTATTGCATACACCAGATTTTTTTGTTATCAGACGTAATAGTTCAGGTTGGGAAGAATGTAAAACAGAATCTGAACTAGAAAAACTAACATTAAAAATGCCCAACCGTTACCAATTAGATAATAATGGTAATTGGCGATGTCCTCCAGGAGAAGAATTTGCGATTGAATGGGGATTATATTATCAGGTTTGTTCTGACAAAGAAATTAATTGGAAGAAACAGAGAAATATCTATTTTTTAGAAGATTATTTATCAGTTAATTTAGACATTCCAACACAAAATATAGTTGAAATCATAAAAATAATTTCAAAAAAACCAGGAATCAAATTATCAGAGTTAATATCTAAAGGTATTAATGCAGATTATATATATAAATTGATAGCAGACCAAACTATATAGAACCCATTTGGGATCTATTTAACCGGCAGCTAATCTTTTAAGCATCAGTCGGACAAAACAAAGATTAATTTTAGCGATAGAATGTTCAAGAGTTCTTTCAAAGTTCTTGACT
>JBHJOU010000593.1:0-5890 GCA_050329355.1 Rivularia sp. (in: cyanobacteria) | reverse complement strand
CAGGCTTCGGGTTATAAAGCAGCGAAGAAAGCACTTAATCGATTTATTCAAGAAATTAAGCATAGGGTAGACAGCTTTTAGTTGGCGCTCATGTTAAGAAATATTTCGCCAACAGCATCATCATCGGAGCAGAAAACCGAGTTAAGCTTAAAAGCCTTATTAAATAAGGATTCTCCTGATAACGAAGGTTATTGACTAATGCTGATCATTGAGTCATTACTCAACAATAGAATAACGGTTTCAGCTTCTAAAAATGCTTGTATTACTCATGTAATATCTCTTAACCCGGTTTTCTGTGCGAATGCTACTCCTACCCCAGTTACAGTTGCAATTGTGATGATTCTATGTATTTCAAATCTTGATTGATGCATCAATAATTTTTGATTGGTAGATGTCTTCATGCAGTATGAAAATGCTGCCATCTGCTCCAAAATTTTTAGCTCTCCTGCTTAGATGAAGAGATTTTATTTTGGGCGGCTGAGAATCAACATCTGTATCTGAGCCTGTTCTGCGTTAATTGCTAGTAATGGAGGGCGCTGATTGGGGTTGGCTGAAGATGGTAGTGCTGGGAACAGGTAAACCCATTTATCAGTCTGGAGCAACAAACGCCAAACTATAGATTGGTTTAAATTTGTTTCTTTTCCCCATATTTGATAAAACTGCTTAATATCGCCAACAATGCGGAAGTTCTTCAAAGAAGGGATTTTCTTCAAATTCTCAAGCTCATTCTCATTCCCTAGTTCGCGTCCAATTGCTAAATTTTCTTTTTTGGTAACTAAAGTAATAATTGGTCTGGTAGATGTTTGATTGACTGCATCCCGGAAAGCATCTGCATGACCTTGATACTGAGCGAACCAAAACAAAGCACTTAGCACCCAAGCAACGATCGCGATTTCATTACGCAGGGATTGGGGAAAAACCTGGGTAAAAGAACGCAACAGTTTGAATAAATAAAACCTATGTAGCTTTTTTGTAAAGATACTGAGAAGAATATTGTGTTTAATAAAATTTTGTAGTTTCTTTTGATACACTCCTGATGGAAGCTTATCTATAAGCTTACTGAAATATACCTGTAACCGAGTAATCAGTGATGGAGATATAGTTTTGTGATGATCGTAATGTAAGTTAGATTCGTTAGTCAGTAAAAAAATAGTAATTTTAATGCTTAGAGAAGTTATAATAATTACCAAAGTGCTAAGTATAATTTTATCTAAACCTCCTAAAAATACTTGGATGGGTACTATGAAAAAAGATTCTACGGGGAAACTTATAGAGTTCATGTCGAGTTCAAAAAAGCTAAAGTAAGCCCAGCGATATACCCATCCTGTAAAGTAAAGAAAAATACTGATTATCCCGATTAAGCCTGCAATTCCTCCTAAAATATTCAGATTTTGAGGCTCGTTGTTTTGTGAGTGCATACAAGTAATTAAAGCTACTTAATTAATCTAAACTAATATCTCATTGACTAGACTATGAAAGTATTTATTCAAACATCTCTGCTGGCATTGGCTGTTTTGATTGCCATTCCTGTAACAAATGCACAGGCTGTAACTAAAACTACTGAAATAGCTCAAGCAAGGAGTGCAAGGGTTAAAAAACCAATTCCTGTGGGTTTGCATACTGTTGTTCAGGTATTTCTTAAAAATGGAAGCTCTGTATGGGCAACCTTAACAGGCTTTAACTCACAGAAAAAAACTATTCAAATTACCTCTAAAAATGGTAGTTCTCGTGAAGTTCAGATTACGGAAATTAAGCGCATGATTGCGGATAAAAAATCACCAGTAGTTGACTATGATGGTAAACCCCGCGTTATCCGAGGGGAAGATAGTGCCGAAGCAAAACAAAGCACTTGGTCTGGTGTCCCTCTGAGTCAGTTTCAGGTACAACAGGGGCAAACAAATGTGGACTTATCAAATGTGGTAAATCCGAGGCAGCTACGTGGTATCCGTGGGGTGGCAATGAACAGTTTATATGTAGTAGATGAAATTGAGTTTGACGCTTCGGGGAATATGGCGATTAAGGTAACACCTATTGACCGTTAGGTTTTGGTTTTGGTGCAAGCTACCACAGTAACGAAATTGTTTTAGGTATAAGTAGTAGGACTTATACCCAGATTCGGTTACGTCATTGCGCGAACGTGCAGCAAGTCTGTTAAGACTCAGTAATCGCAATGGCTTATTTTTCATCAAGACCGAGTATGCCTTGGATACTATAAACCAAAAGATATTTTATGGCTAAGTTGATTCAAAATAGCTTGCGTGAAAATTTACTACAGTTGATTTCGCTTAAGTTGATATCTTTATCCTTTATTGCTCAGTACAGCTTAAGTATATTTGTTAGCTTGCTGTTTTTTACTGAATTAGCTGTAGCTTTACCAGCAATGGGGACAGAAGAAGTAGCACAACAGCCAAGTGCTACGCAGGATGCAACTCGTAATGCTGCCTTCATAACACTTGGGGAAGCAAACAAATTATACAAGCAAGGAACGCCAGAATCACTGCGACAGGCAATAGTTAAATTTGAAGAAGCACTTGTGTTGTGGCGACAATTAAAGGATAGAGAACTAGAAGCCTTTACACTTAATAATATCGGTGCTGTTTATAGAGATTTAGGAGAAAAGCAAAAAGCTCTTGAATCTCATAACCAAGCATTATCTCTATGGCGTGCGCTTGGTAAGAGAGGTGGGGAAGCCAGAACACTCAATAATATTGGTGGTATTTACGATGGTTTAGGAGAAAAGCAGAAAGCACTTAAGTATTTCAATCAAGCATTATCTTTATTCCGTGCGCTTGGTGACAGGGGTGGGGAAGCTACCACACTCAATAATATTGGAGGTATTTACTCCGCTTTAGGAGAAAAGAAAAAAGCCTTTGAGTATTACAATCAAGCATTACCTCTGTACCGTGCAGTAGGCGACAGGAGTGGGGAAGCTACCACATTCAATAATATTGGAGGTATTTACGATGCTTTAGGAGAAAAGCAAAAAGCTCTTAAATATTATGAGCAAGTATTATCTCTAAGGCGTGCAGTAGGCGACAGGAGTGGGGAAGTTGCCACACTTAATAATATTGGTCTTGTTTACTCAGATTTAGGAGAAAAGCAAAAGGCTCTTGATTATTACAAGCAAGCTCTACTTCTAGGGGATATAGTTGGGGACAACAGTGGAAAGGCTGCAATACTCAATAATATTGGTCTTGTTTACGATGGTTTAGGAGAAAAGCAAAAAGCTCTTAAATATTATGAGCAAGTATTAGACCTCACACGTTTATTTGGGAATAAGTTTGGCGAAGCCACAACACTCAATAATATTGGAGGTATTTACGATGATTTAGGAGAAAAGCAGAAGGCACTTGAGTATTTCAATCAAGCATTATCAATGAAACGTTCGATTGGTGACAAGGGTGGGGAAGCTGGCACATTAACTAATATCGGTTTTACTTACTCCGCTTTAGGGGAAAAACAAAAAGCCCTTGATTATTACAATCAAGCATTACCTCTAATGCGTATAGTCGGTGATAGGCGTGGGGAAGCTGCCACACTCAATAATATTGGTCTTGTTTACTCCGCTTTAGGAGAAACGCAAAAAGCTCTTGAGTCTTATAATCCAGCATTGCCTCTTAGACGTGCAGTTGGTGACAAGGGTGGAGAAGCTAACACACTCAGTAATATCGGTAGTGTTTACAAAGATATTAAGCAGCCGATTGAAGCCATTAAAAATTATGAGCAATCAGCAACCATCACCTTACAACTTCGTAACAATGTAGGGAAAGAAAATCGCAAAACCTTTTTAGAAAGCAAACAAGGTGGATTTACTGCTTTGGTTGACCTACTTATCGAGCAAAACCAACCAGAAAGAGCTTTTGAATGGGCAAACCTTGCTACCGTAACCGACTTAGCTGATTATACCCGCCTTGTTAATGCCAAAGTTGGCAACCCAGAAGCACAAAAAGCAATTGATGGGTGGAATAAAAAGAATATTCAACTAGAAAGTCTGCGAAAGGATTTACAAGAAAAATTTTCAGAAGAATTATCTCAACGAGTTAATCAACTACAGGAAAAAGTTAATCAGGAAGCAGAAGAAATCGGAAATCGCTTTTTAGAAGCAGCAGATTTATTTGAAACCAAACCCACGGATATTGCGAAACTAAGAGCCAGTATTCCCACAGATACAACAGTAATTCAACCTGTACTGTTAACCAATACTTCAAATGTCCCAGATACCATTGCTTTGTTTATCTTCAGCAAAGATAAACTAACCGTGAAAAAAATACCTATCAACCCGACTAAATTTAAAGACTTACTCACAAAAACCAATGCTTCATTAACAAACCGTTTTGATGATAAATATCTCAACAACTTAGAACAACTCTACAACCTACTAATTCGCCCAATTGAAACAGAAATTCAAGCCACCAAACCCAAACAACTCAGCTTCATCGCTAGTGGAAAACTCCGCTATATTCCCTTTGAAGCACTCTACGATAGTAAAGCAGACAAATACCTAATTGAAAAATTACCTATTAGTTACCTGACTCGTATTTCACCAAATTCTTTAGCAGCCAAAAGCGCAAAAACTCAATCATCAAAACGGGTTTTAGCAATTGGTAATCCCGTACCTAACGGTAAATTAGCTTTGCGAGGAGCCGAAACAGAAGTCAAGAAGATTACAGAAATTTTCCCAGGAAGTGAAGCATTTATTAATAGTCAAGCAACACTTAATACTTTCAAAACCAACATTCCGCGCTTTTCTCTTCTGCTCTTAGCAACACATGGCTGTTTCCAAAAAGGTGGTTGTCCGAAATTGGGATTAGAAGAGAATACTTTGCTGTTTGCTGACAAAAAATTCAACATTAGGGATGCTGCTTTATTAGGATTGCAAAACACTGAATTAATTACTTTAAGCGCTTGTCAAACAGCCTTACAAACCGAATCTAATGGTGAAGAAATTTCTGGACTAGCTTACCTATTTGAACGGGCTGGTGCTAAAGCCACAATTGCGAGTCTGTGGAGCGCTGAAGATGAAACCACTCAAGAAATTATGGTGGAATTTTACCAAAATATTAAGAAAGGAATGAGCAAAGATGAAGCCTTGCGTCAGGCAAAATTGAGCCAGATTGATAGTCATCCCTTCTTTTGGTCGGCTTTCGTGTTGATTGGTGATGCTAGGTAGATAAGGGAAAACTAAATGAAAATAAAAAGGTCGCAACGACAATCAACTTGGGAGCAACGCGAAAAAGTGAAACGATAAAAGTTACCCCTATTGACAAAAATCATTATAAATGCAAAGTTCCAAATTAAATAGAAGACTGAAGTTATTCTCTTTATTTTTTCTTTCTCAATGCAGCCTTTTGGTGTTTTTTACTAAATTAGTTACTGCTAAGCCAGTAGTATTAGAAGAAATAGCGCAACAGTCAAGTACTTCGGAAAATGCGACTCGTGCTGCTGCCCAAAGAGTATTTGAAGAAGCAAATAAATTATATAGGCAAGGAACGGCAGAATCACTGCGACAGGCAATAGTTAAATTTGAAGAAGCACTTGTGTTGTGGCGAAAATTAAAAGATAAGAAACTACAAGCTACCACACTCAATAATATTGGTCTAGTCTACAGAGATTTAGGAGAAAAGCAGAAGGCACTTGAATTCATTAACCAAGCTTTACCTTTATTTGGTGCAGTGGGAGATAGAGTTGGGGAAGCTACCACACTCAATAATATTGGTGCAGTCTACAGGGATTTAGGAGAAAATCAGAAGGCATTTGAATTCTATAACCAAGCTTTACCTTTACTTCGTGCAGTGGGAGATAAAGGTAGGGAAGCTATCACACTCAATAATATTGGTGAAGTCTACAGAGATTTAGGAGAAAAGCAGAAGGCACTTGAATTCATTAACCA
>JBHJOU010000052.1:0-2895 GCA_050329355.1 Rivularia sp. (in: cyanobacteria) | reverse complement strand
TGCAAACGCTTGCTTCCTCTGTTGGAAACTGGGGAACAGTTATTGTCGAGCGCAGAATCGACTCCCAATCCGTCTTACAGGCTTGTAGGGCTTCTCGTAGTGAATCTGTTTGTTGATGGATTGCCGTATGTACAAGGCGATTTAGAGCCTGAGAACTTTCAATAGTCTCATCCCAAAAAATAGTCAGATTACCGTTTGCGTCAACTTTACGTGGAACTTCGCCAAAATGTGCCGGATTCCAACGGTCATTGAATACATTCGCTTCGCTCAGTACAAGCTTTGGATTAACCGTTTCTTGCTGGTTAACTTTCTGCTCGCCGTTGCACGGTGGTGTATCGCTGACCCTTTGTTCCTCACAATCAGAAACTTCTACAACTGAGGGAGCTTTTTGATCACTATCTTCAACCAGCTTTGGAATAACATCAGCAGGTTTATCCCAAGCAGGGTCATAATTGGCACCATCCCAGTCACGTTGGGAAGGATTTTGATATTGCTCAATGTTAAAAAGTGTTGTCATGGTAATTGGTCATTGGTAATTGGTGATAGGTAATTGGTAATGGGTAATTGGTAATTGGTAATGGGGAATTGTCAACTGTTAACTGATAACTGATAATTGATTTTCATCACCATCCACAACGAGCTAAATTTTTAAATTTGGTATATTCGCTATCAAAAAGAAGTCTTATAGTTCCCGTTGCACCGTCTCTGTGTTTGGCGATAATAATTTCACAAATTCCTCGTTCTGGTGAATCCGGACTATAGTATTCATCGCGGTACAGCATCAGCACTTTGTCACCATCTTGCTCAATTCCACCTGAGTCTCTTAAATCCGATAGTACGGGGCGTTTATTTTGACGAGACTCAACAGCACGGGACAACTGGGACAAACAGATTACAGGCACTTCTAATTTCATTGCCAGCCGTTTTAACCCGCGTGTAATGGCAGCTATCTCGTGATTGCGGTTACTATTGCCGTCTTCACCCATTAACTGCAAGTAATCAATGATTACAAGTCCCAACTGACTTCGTTCCATTGACATGATTTTGCGGCATTCTGCTTCAAAATAATTTAAAGACGGTGTGGCACAATCGTTCAAATATATTGGCAGATTTGATATTGAAGTTGTTGACTCAGCTATTGGCTGCCATTGATTATCGTTAATACGCCCAGTTTTGAGATTGGTATTCTCAATATCAGTAACACCCGCGAGCATCCGCATCCCAATTTGAGATTTACTCATCTCCAAACTGAATAAAACCACTGCTTGATTTTGCTGTTGTGCAACATTAAAACCAATTTGGGCTGCAAAGGCACTTTTACCCATTGCCGGACGACCCGCAACAATTACTAAGTCACCCGGACTAAACCCATTTGTAACTGCATCTAAGTCATAAAAACCTGTAGGGATGCCCGCAAGTGCAGTTCCTTGGTGGCGTTCTTCAATCTGCTGATAAACCTCGGTCATTACATCAGAAACATGACTCGTGCTATGAGCATTTGATGAACCAATATGCAATTGATAAATAAATTCTTGTAATTGCTCAAATGCTTGCTCTAATGAAACTTCATCATCCGATTTATGTTGCAATTCTGTTGCTAGATTGCCAAGACGACCGAGTTCCCGACGCTTCCACTTACTAATAACCAAATTAGCTAAAGCGTCAATATTTACCGCGCTCACACAGCGGTCAACTAAACTACCAAGCTTATTCCTCCCCCCAACTTTAGTTAACATCTCGTTGGTTTCAAGCCAATTCGCGATCGCAATTAAATCGGTTGGTTCAGAGCGATTATTAAGTTTGAGCATTGCTTGGTAAATACATGAGTGAGTGCCAATGTAGAAATGTTCTGGCTTTAACTCCGAGCGTATCCGAGCGATCGCGTTAGGGTCGAGCATAATACCACCTAAAATTGCCTCTTCCGCTTCTACGCATTGCGGTGGCACTTTGTTTGCGTATGTTGCAAAATCAATTACTTTATTTTGTTTGGCGTACATATCAGTTAGCAGTGAACAGTTAACAGTTGACAATTACCCATTACCAATTCCCAATTACCCATTACCTGCTTACTCAGGCACATCAACAAACTTGTGTGGGTATTTGACTACTGCCCACTCATACCAAGCCTTAGAAATCCGATTTTCGCAAAACCTAGCCAATCCCAGATTCATCAACGTAAAATACTGCCCTTCATGAGTGCTTGCATCCCAATTTTCAAAACCTAAAACATTTGTACTAGTCGCCGCCTCGGAATGTGATCCATACGTATTGTTTTGTTGTTCCCAGAGATTTTTTAATTCTTCAAAGTTGGCTTCTATCCACTTCATAGGTAGTTGTGGTGGTTTTGGTAAAGAAGCTGCTTTATTTTTTGAAAATTCTAAAAAACTCTCTCTCTCGTCTTCTGAGAGAGAGTCTTTAAAGTCTTTATAAGTCTTATTAATCTTAGAGTTCTGGGATTCAGTATCCACAGGACTTTCAGACTCCGCATGGTGCGTGGCGATCGCGCATGGTGCGTCACGATCCACCATGGTGCGTGGCGATCGATCGCGGTGTCTCATCGCACCTTGGGTGTCTTCACACACCTGGGGTGTCTCATCGCACCACAATCCTTTGGGCTTTACTTTGGTTTTAACTTGCAATAGTTCTAAGTCAATAAATCCTTTAACATCGAGTTCTTTTAAAGCACGGCTTACAGTTTGCCTATGAACTATACGTTCCGAACTTGATAGTTGACGAGCTATTTCCGCACAATTAATGTCAATTCCTTGGTTATAGGGGTCGAGAGTTCGGATATAATACAGCACATCTTTTTGTGCTGGTGTCAGTTGTTGACAAGCTTTTAACCATTCTTCATGTTGAAGTGGGTAAAATTTACCTTGAATTTTGGTAGTGTTA
>JBHJOU010000805.1:0-5589 GCA_050329355.1 Rivularia sp. (in: cyanobacteria) | reverse complement strand
GCAACATTAAACTGAATATCTTGATTATTTGATGTTTCTAACATTGAACGGTGTATTTCATTTTGCAATGATTTTGGTAATTCTGATAAATCACCAACAAAATTAATTTTGACTCCTTCCCGATGCATTTCTTCTAATTCACGACGTAACATTTTTTCAAACAAAATCATCAGAAAATCAACTTCTTCAGTTGGCCGTCGCCAATTCTCGGTAGAAAAAGCGTAAGCTGTTAATATCTTAATTCCCCAATTCTTGCAGCATCGCAATAGTTCTTTTAGTGTCTTCGCACCTTGCCGATGTCCAGCAATACGTGGTAACTTTTGTTTGGTAGCCCATCTCCCGTTACCATCCATGATTACGGCTACATGGTGAGGCAAATTTTCTAAGTTTAAATCTAAAGGTAGGTCTGAATCCATAAAATTTTAGAGTTTATATTTTATACAGCTAATTCACTATGAATTACGAGAATTTTTCCAGCTTAAGTTCCTATCACTACAAATATTTCATTTAAATCTCCTGGTGTCAGGGTATTATTTCAAATCAATAATTGATTTATTGCAGAGGTCAAGTTAAATAACAAGTTTGATTTGTTACAAAAAATTACAAATAAAATAAAATAAAATAAAATAAAATAAAATAAATTAGAAAAACTAAATTACGGTTATTGTTAATACTAATCATGAATTATAAACAAAGGTAAATAATTGTCAATGAAAGCCGTCTTTTTGGGCAAATATTTAATATCTTTCGGTCATTTTTTCACTAAATAAGCTGACAACATAGTCATAATTTCTTGTTCAAGTTCCCCATTGTTGAGTAGCTCTGGTCGGTCAATTGCCGCCCCATAAAGCAATGCTTTGATTGTACGTCCAACGATGAAAACGGTTAAATCTAGATTTTTCGACTGAAGTTGCTCGCGCCGCTGCGATAGAAAAGATCGCAGTATTCTCTCCATCTTTGCCTCATCTGACTGTCGCATCACCTCACTACGGGGAACCTGTTCGTGCAAAACCCGATAGAGCTTTGGATTCAAGGCATGAGCCGCCAACACAGCTTTGATAATTTGCCCAAGCACATCAATGATAGAGCTATTTTCAGTAGACCGAAAAGTTTTGCGATCGCCTCTTAATAGCGATTCAAAAGACCTACTTTGAATTGAAAACTGTATTTCATGATACGGTTTATCAAAAATTTTCTTAGAGCATTGTCTTGAAAAATCGCTCCTCTTGGGGAGACCCCAAGACCGCGTTTTTCGCTGTCATAAGTAAAACTGATATCCCCCCAAAAGTAAGCAATGCTATTAATTGCCTCAAAATATTCTCAAAAAGGTAATAAATTAATGTAAATTTAAAGATAATACTTTTTAAGTGTTAGGAGAATTTAATTTGACTGTCATTACAACTACCCCAGTTTTAACTGATAGTAAAACATTAGAGGAAGTAGTTAATTGTTTAACAGAGCATATTCCTATAAAAACTCAAGGTCATTGTGAGCAAAAAGATATTTTTGAAATTTTAATTAGAGCCGCGACTCAAAAAGATAGTATTGAAAACACTAGTAAAGTTTTAAGAAACGTACCTACTAGTAAGAATATTTATTATCATTTAGATAAATATTCAAATATAAATTCCCTAGAATCAGATTTAAATACAGCAATTCAAAGTCGTTTACCAAGTGGAATTAAGAAAGGAAAACATAAAATTGCTATTGATTTGAACCTAATCCCTTATTATGGGGAACCATCTGCATTAGAAAAACCATAACAAATGCTTGAATTTTTGCGCCAAGCTGTAGACCGCAACTATGGGGTAGTTTGTGAAATTTATCTGCCATCTGGTTAATTTTGGTCGATTTTTGGCGCTGTTTACATAAGTTAAATTTATGATTCGTTTTCAGCAAACAGATTTTCAGATTTTTCTCAAAAATGTATCGGAAGTTACAATTTTTCGGCGTTCGGCGTAGCTGTGCGGCTGGGAGCAAAACTTTTCGGTCTACTGAATGTGGAATCACGTTTAGATGTTTTTAAAGCTTCACCCAAATTTGCGGAAGCACTTTTTTGCGATTTTTTTGTTAATCTCTGTTAACTATCATGCCCAATAGTTTACTAAGTTAAAATTGAAATGTAATATTTAAAGGCAATATTCACTGATATGACTAATCAATCTAGCTCACCTCCAACGACTCTCGAAGTGCTGCTTCATGAAATTGAAGCTACTCCTAGAGAGTATTGGTCAGATTTGCTGGATACTTTGCGCCAGTTTCGACAAAATATTCCATCAACTGCTTCACCCGTTATCGATGCCGAGCAAGCGCAGAAAAATCAAGCAGCGATCAAGCTTTTAGATTCCTGGCTGGATGACACTGAAGATGCCTCGGAACATCAGCAAGCTTGGGATTTTTTGAAAACTGCTCTGGATGAAGATCGGTTGTCAGATCGCCCCTTATTCCCATGAATCGTCTAATTTTACTGGATTCAAGTCCCTTGGGAATGGTTACGAATCCAAAAGCCACAGGCAGTCCCCTTGATTGTCAACTCTGGCTAAAATCCCTCTTAAGACGCGGAGAAAGGTTTGCTATTCCAGAAATTTCAGATTATGAAGTTCGTCGCGAGCTTCTTCGTGCAGGATTATTACGAAGTTTGCGTCGGCTCGACAATTTAAAGCAAACCCTCGAATATATCCCGATTCAAACTGATACTATGCTTCTGGCGGCTGAATTATGGGCAGAAGCTAGGAAAATGGGACAGCCCACCGCTGATGCCAAAGCATTAGATGGGGATGTGATTTTGTCTGCTCAAGCCCGTCTTCTTTGCGATGAGAAAACAGAAGTAATTGTAGCTACAACGAACGTAGCTCATCTGTCTCGGTTTATTACAGCGTCGCATTGGCAATCTATTGGATAAATACAAACGCGATACGCCTGCGCGTCAAGCCTCCGGCTTATTGCATTAACAATTCACGCGGAGCTATTTATCAACAATTCCTCACCATCGAGCGATGTAAAATCACCATTATTGCAGCTAAAGGAATCATCAAAATCGGAATAGTTTCTAAACCAAAACGGGAAGCAAAAAAACCAGCTAAGGAAGGAATTGCTGCTGCACCTAAACTCGCGATGCTTGTAATAAAACCAATGGCTGCTGGTACAATTGCAGTGGGTATTCGTTGCGGTGTCAGCCAAATTGTCAAGGGAAAAATCGGAGCTAAGGCAATACCAATTAAAGGTAAACTAATTAATTGATTTGGTAATAACCACCAAGCAATCAAACTCGAACCTAATAATATTAAACTGTAATTCAAGGTACGATTTGCACCCCACAATTTAACAAAACGTCCCGTCAAAAAACGTCCTAAAGTTAATCCTAACCAGTAACTACTGACACTATAACCCGCGATTAATGTGGGGGTACCTCGGCTGATATTCTGGACGCTGTAAGCCCAATTACCCACTGAAGCTTCGGTTCCAACGTAGACAAGTAGTAATAACCCAGCTAGTAAAACTCTAGGTGTCTTCAAGGCTTTACCCAAATTTGCCGAAGCACTGTTTCCCGAATTTTTGATCCGCTTTGTTAAAGGTTTATAGTCAGATATAACTGCCCATAACATCCCAACTACCATTAATCCTACAACCGCAGCGAAAACCAGATAAACACCCCGCCAAGGTAATTTTACTGCTAATAACGTAGTGGCGATCGCCGGTCCTAATAATGCCCCGATTCCATAAAATCCGTGCAGCAAACCCATCAAATCGGCTTGACTTTGTTGATTGGCAATGTAGCTGTTAATACCTGCATCGATTAAGCCAATTCCTAAACCCAGCAAACTCCCAGCAGCAACCATCAGCCACCAATAGGGGCTAAAAGCGTAGATTATTAAAGTAAATGTCAAGCTGATGGATGCTAGTAATAACATCCTCGCGAGTCCAATTCGACTACTTAAAATACTGCTAGCTAAAGCGGCAAAAATATAACCCGTAACTTGACTGAGAAAAAGTAAAGTAATATTTGCAGAAGTTAGATTATAAGTTTCACCGATTGAGGGAATCAGAACACCCAAACCACCTTCAGCAATACCGATGGCGATGAAAGCGTAGAAAGAAAGTAAAATTGACATCAGAGATGGGAGGATGGGGAGATGGGGAGAAATTGACTAATAACGGTCAACTATCAACCATCAACCATCAACTAACAACTATCAACTATCAACTATCAACTATCAACTATCAACTATCAACTATCAACTGTCCACTGTCACATCCGTGTAGTCACAATATCATTGACTGCCGCCCATTGAGCGATATCCTGCCTTTGAATCGCCGTTGCCATTAAATCGGGGAATTTATCGGGAGTGCAAGCAAAAGCCGGACTACCCATAAGGGCGAATTCTTCTGCTATGCTATGGTCGTACATTGGTGCGCCTTCGTCGTTCAAGGCAAGTAAAGTTACTAACTGTACTCCAGAATTTACGATTGCCGTCATTCGCTTTAACAAATGTTTGCGATCGCCACCTTCGTACAAGTCGCTAATTAATACTAAAATCGTATTTTGGGGTTGTTCAATCAAAGTTTGACAATATGCTAGCGCTCGGTTAATATCTGTACCGCCACCGAGTTGGGTTCCAAATAGTAAATCTACTGGGTCTTTTGCTTCTTCAGTTAAATCAACTACTGCGGTATCAAAGACAATTATCCGTGTTTGAATTGCGGGTAATGATGCTAAAACGGCTCCGAATATTCCTGCATAAACTACGGAAGTCGCCATTGAACCACTTTGGTCGATGCAAAGTATGACATTATACAAATTACTACGTTTACGTCCGTAGCCGATGCGAACTTCAGGAATAATTGTGCGGTATTCCGGTTGATAATGTTTGAGATTAGCGCGGATGGTGCGGTTCCAATCGATTTCGTGATGACGGGGACGACGGTTGCGGGTAGCACGGTTGAGGCTTCCCATAACGGCTTGATGGGTGGGATTTGTCAGTTTGCGCTGCAATTCTTCGACGACGCGACGGACAACTTGACGGGCGGTATCTTTAGTTTTTTCAGGCATAATATTGCTCAAAGACAGCAAATCTGCCACTAAATGCACATCTGGTTCCACTGCTGAAAGCATTTCTGGTTGAAGTAACATTTGATGCAGCTTGAGGCGTTCGAGTGCGTCTTTCTGCATGACTTTTACTACAGATGCAGGAAAATAGCTGCGGATATCACCGAGCCAACGAGCAACTTTTGGTGACGAACTACCCAAACCACCGGAGCGTTCTGAATCGTACAGCGCATCCAAAGATTTATCAATTTTGGCATCTTTACCAGTTAATTTACAGCCAGTACCTTCCGCTTCTTGGCTTCCCAGGATGAGTCTCCATCGACGTAAGCGTTCGTTTTCTGAGCTTTGAGTCATATCTATTTTGGATTTTAGATTTTAGATTTTAGATTTTAGATTGCTATAAGCTGCTACGCATTTAATTTGTATAGTACTAGCGAGCTTTTCGATTTGCGCTTAACGCACTAAGTAGGTTGGCGTTGAAAATTATAATTAGGGCAGGCAGCTTTGCTGGAGGCAGTCGGGGTAAGAGTTTAAGGCTAATT
>JBHJOU010000400.1:0-6877 GCA_050329355.1 Rivularia sp. (in: cyanobacteria) | reverse complement strand
TGGTGCGAACGCTAAATCAACTTGATTCATCGATTTTGACTACCTCAAAAACAAAAATCCCCTGTATAGGAGGAGATCAACTTGAAATTTTTACCTTTCTTGCAATCCTGACACAATCTAAGTTTGGGAGCAATTACAAGAGTACGATAATCCAGTTTAACTCAGTTTTTGTAGCATTGAGATCGAGAAACATTTTTAGTCACCAAAATATTGCTGATATTTTATATGTCAGATTTAACAGAAGCTTTAGACAGAATTTTGAATTGGTTGCAGCGACAAAAACGCGAATATCCGCAAGCAACAGAAGATTGGTGGTTTCGTTTATTAGAAGAAGAAAATAATGCTCCTTTCGTCCAACCAGGTTTATCTTCAACGGAAATTGCGGAAATAACTAAAGATATACAGCAAGAATTTCCCCCAGAAGTTGATCAACTATATCAGTGGCGAAATGGAAGTTGTTACAATGATTCCTGTTTTGATTGGTTATTTGATATGGGTACAGGATGGGGATTTTTTATGGGCTTAGGCTTTCATCCCTTACAAACTTTAGTCCAAAAAAATTCGAGATACACCAAAACAAGTGCATTAAATTTATTTGTTGGTTGTGACTGTAAAGACGGTTACTTGATATACAATGAATATTCCCAATCTTTTCCAATCATTTGTATAGATAATAAAGGAGGTGCAGGTCAAATAATTAGTAAATATGCCAGTCTCACAGATATGATGCTAACTATAGCAGATTGTTACGAACAGGCTTATTACATAAATAATTATGGATATTTTAGCAAGGAAGAAAATAAAGCTTTAGAAATTTGGCAAAAATATAATTGTCATCAAATTGTTTCAGCTACTTTAAGTAAAATAGCGCAATTAGAAACCCAATTACTAAGAATTAATAGTCATAAAGGTTTTAGATTATTAGAAGAAGCTGCAAATACTTGGAAATGGACTGGAGATTTTAGGTTTGCAGAAATTTTGATGCGTGTCTTAAAAAAACCACCTACTAATACAAATAATGATGAAAAATTAGATAATTTGCGCTCTGATGCTTCAATGTTTTTATGGTCTTCTGGTGACTCAAGAGTTGTAGAACCTTTGATTAATGTTCTACAGGAAGAATATTACCTAAGTCGCTATTGGGCAGCAATAGCATTAGGGTACCTCGGAGACGATAGGGCAATACCAGCTTTAAACGAGTTATTGCAAGACAACAATGAAATGGTTAGAGAAGCTGCACAAAATTCACTTTCCCAAATCGCAAAACGAATTAATTAATCTTTGTAATCAAACCTACGGAGGTGGTTTATGCCTGTGTAGCCGCGATTTCCAATCACCAGCTCCTAGGTTGGGTTAGACACGATTTAGGAATATATTTGGTAATTAAAAATTTCGTTTATCGTGTCGTAACCCAATATCATGATTATAAATAAACGAGATTCTTTAAGGAACTTAAAAAATATCTGTAGAATACTAATATCTCGGATTGTTGGGTTACGGCACAACACTAATTTTTAGTTACAAACTATTTTATTCGTGTGCCTAACCCAACCTACTATCTACTTATAACAACAATGGAAAAACTTTGTAATTAAATAACCTACGGAGGTAGGTTTTGCCTGTGTAGCTGCGATTTATAATCGCCAAGATTCAATATTAAATCAAATGCCTGGATTCAAAACCTAAAATCGCAAGCTTCCCGCTCGACAATCACGCAACCAAGTTTGAATTCCTTGCGCTACAGCACTATCACTACTTTCTCTTGGTGGTGTTGGTGGTTTTTCTTTAGGATAACCACCAGTTTGAGAATACATCATTGCCATTTGCCAACCACTTTCGGTTTTTGTCAAAAATAGCCAGTGAAATCCTTGTAATTGTACGGCTTTTCCTTTTACATACTGCCGTTCTAAAGTTGTAAAAAATACTTGTTCAACTCCTTTCGTCCCATTCACTGATTTATCTGCTTCATCAGTCCAACTTTTCAAAGGTAACGGTTGAAAATCCGGTTTACCCGCGACCAACATATAACTATAAACCTGTACAGACCTATCCAAACGGCGAGCGCGTTGAGTCGCACGGTTAAAATAAGCCGGTAAATCCCGCAATAGTTTAGTAGTTAATATAGATAAATCTTGATTTGAGCAGGAAGATTTATCTTTTGTATTATTAATAACCGACTTCGCTGCTAGTGCAGAATAATTAAATGGATTAAATATAAAAATCCAAAAGCTAAATACAAGCAATAAATAATAATTTTTCTTTTGAATCATTACAGTTAACAGGGTTGAGGGGAACTCTTAACTCTTAACTCTTAACTCCTAACTCCTAACTCCTAACTCCTAACTCCTAACTTTAAAAAATATCTGCTGGGTCCGCAGAACGGAGTTGATTTACAGTTAAGGCACCGGAAATAAGACACATTAAAGCTGTGGCTATCAATACGAGTAATGCATTATCAAGACTCATATTTATTGGTAATTTTGTTGCTTCCATGGCAAACTCATATAAATATTTAGAGATAATCCAACCTGGTATATAGCCAAGTATTGCTAATATAAAAGCTTGTTTAAAAACCACCCTTAATAAATAATTATTGGCATAACCTATGGCTTTTAAAGTCGCGTATGCTACTAATTGACTAGCAATGTTGCTAAATAATATTTGATAAACAATAACTATACCAACAACAGAACCCATTGTTAACATTAAGTTTAAAATAAAACCGATTGGTGTTCTGGTAGCCCAATATTCTTTTTCAAAATTAATAAACCCTTCGTGATTAAATATTAGAACATCATTGGGTAAACTATCTCGTAATTTTTGGACAATTTGTTGAGAATTTGCTTGGGGAGTTAGAGTGATTGCCCCGATATCTATTTTATCTGGAGGTCTACTATTAGGAAATATCCTCAGAAAAGTTGTATCACTAACAATTAAGTTTCCATCTACTCCAAAAGAAGGTCCTAAGCTAAATAATCCACCGACTCTCACTCTATAACCTGCTAATGAATCAAAGGGAAATATTTCGATTACTGGTTCGGTATCTTCCCGCTTGAATCGCATAGCAACATCTCCAAATTCCGGTCGAGAATTTTCATCAAATAACACGACATCAGATAATTTGAGTTTATCTATATTTTCCTCAATTCCTGGTAAATTAATTGTAGACCTTCCCGGTTCAAAACCCATCACATATATTGAGTATTTTTCACCCGTGTCAGGATTTTTTAATTTAGCAAATCCTAAATAAATTGGAGTAACTGAGTCTACACCTTCAAATCCTAATGCTTGGTATAAACGAGTCCGAGAAAAGCTTTGAGTAGCTGTCAAAGCTTTATATTGAGAACTAACTAAAAATAAGTCTCCTTGGAGACTTCGATGCACTTGAGTTGCACTTTTGTAAAGAGCGTCTTGAAATCCAAGTTGCATAAACATCAGTATCACAATAAAAGCGATACCAGCTACAGCTACTAAAGAACGAAATTTATTTCGTACTAGCTGTAACCATGCTAAAGGGGTTTTTGAAGCCATAATTGTCAAACAATTTTGGATTTTAGATTTTAGATTTTAGATTGAACTGTTAACTGTAGCCCTATTCCCTTGATTACACTTAAATTTGAATGGCAACATCTACCTGTAGATTAGTTAAACCCATGACGAGTTTGTTATCTGATAGCTCGTCAATACGAATTTTTACTTCAACTATTCTTCGATCGGTATCTGCTCCTGGATTAATATTAAGAATTCTTTGTCTGTCAACTAACAATCCAATCTCGCTCACGGTTCCTTTTAGTTTCCCAGGAAATGCGGTACTGGAAATGAAGGCTTTTTGACCTAAACGTACTTTCTGAATATCTGTCTGATAAACTTCTGCGACTACATACATCTGATTGGTTCTACCTATCTCCATGATTCCAGCGGAAGAAACCACTTCCCCCGGTTTGGTGTTAATTTTCAAAACCGTTCCGGTGACAGGAGATTTAAGGATGCTTAATTCTTTTTCTGCTTTTGCTTGTTCCACAGCAGATATTGCGCTTTTGACTTCAGCTTGTGCTACTTGAACGTCTTGAGGACGAACTTCTTGAATACTATCTAACTTACCTCTGGCTTCCCTGATTTGGTCTTGTAGGGTATTAACAGTACGATTGAGGGCTGCTTGTGCTTCATTTAACTGTTGCTGTAAAGTCCTGACTTGCAAGCGTTTGCTGTCTGCGACAGAAGCGGAAACCGCACCCTGTTGATATAACGAACGGTAACGATTATATTCAGTCTGAGCATTATCTAACTCTGCTTGCAACCGTGCAACAGTAGCATTTCCTGTAGCAATTTCTCCCTGTAACTGCGATTGTAAACTGGCGATCGCCGCTTGTTGAGCATCGATTTCTCCTCTTTTGGCTCCAGCTTGGATTTGGGATAATTTAGCTTGAGCAACTCTAACTTGATCTAAAGCTTGTTGTACATTGACTGTAGCGCGGACGTAACCTTCTAAGAGTGCGACTATTTGTCCGGCTTTGACTGCATTTCCTTGGTTTACCAACAATTTTTCTACTCGCAAACCGCTAATCGAACTAGGAGCCGATAGTTGAATAACTTCTCCTTCGGGTTCTATACGACCTAAAGCTGTAATTGCCACCCTTGTAGGAGTTGTAACAGGAGTAGACGATTCTGAAGAAATATCGGAACGTAATCGTAAATAGCTGTATAAACCAATGAGTGTTGTAGCCAAAGCAATGGAAGTCGCTAAAACTACTCGCCATCGAGTCTTAGGTTTTGCAATAAACTCCCTTTCCTTATCTACTGACATATTTTGATTCCAATTGTGAAGAGCCAATGTATAAAAGTCAGTTATCAGTTAACAGTTAACAGTAATCAGTTCAAAGTTAACAATTAACAATAATTTATTGATATTCTCCCTATCTGATCTCTCAACTGGTAACTGATAACTGTTAAATATCAAGACGGATTTTATGCAAAGACAGTAGATGGTAATGTGTTGAAAAATTTTATCCTCCTTAAATAACCATCGCATATGACTGCGTACATAAATAACTAAAAGTAACTAAGGGGCAAATGGATTCGTAAGAAGCAATATTGTTATCTTACAAGCAAATTTAACAAGCAAATATTTAACTTTTAATATTTAACTTGTAATATTTGACCGTTCGCAAATACCAAAATGAAAAATTAATGATTATTCGGCGAAATATTTCCTAATTTTTATTCTATATTATTAATAAGGTATTGTTCTAGGAAATAGCAGTAACGCTCTTCACAAAAACTAGATTTTAATTGCGGCGATTAAATACGTGAAGCGCCGGAAGCAACTGCCTTAAAAAAACTTGTATTTAAGTATGGCAAACAATTTTAATATTGTCAATCCACTTTTAAGAGTAATTGAATTTTCCTACTTTATATATTTAGTAACTCCAAACAATGCTGGATCAAGCAATTTTCAGGCAATTATTACCCTTCATACATCTGAGCTTTAGCCATTAAAAAATATTCCAGATAATTTTTACAGCATTTTAGTGGCAATAAACACAAAAAAATCATGATTTTAGTTAGCCATTATCGGGAGCAAATAACTGTAAGCTCACGTCCTTAATCTTCAAATATCAAAATATTTTTGCAATCTCTTGACTTTATAAAGATTGTTTTTAGCTATGGTATTTTTGCTATCAAGTTGATTGATTTAAGGCAATATAGGATGAATAAGATAATAAGACTTGGGCTTTTCTCGAATATTGGTTGTGAAAAACAATTTGATATCAAGCGACTAAAAAGCTACTAACAGGTTTATGGAACAAAAATCCTTTTTGGCATTTTCAAGGCATACAAATATCAATCAAATGACAGTCGGTATATCGTTCTTCCATAATTTTATTATGTCTGGAATATCTCAAGTATCGATAGAAAAAATCAAATTTGGCAACAATCGTCGTCCAATTAGTGACGAAAAAGTAGAGCAGTTAAAAGAATCTATTCAATTGAATGGTTTGCTCAATCCCATTGCAGTAGACCAAAATTTTAACTTGATTGCTGGATTGCATCGGTTAACAGCCTGCAAGTTGCTGGGTTATAAACAAATTGAATGTAATATAATTACTTATGATTCCGACGAACGAGCAAGACTTGCTGAAATCGACGAAAATTTGATTCGCAACGAATTAGAACCCCTTGAAAGAGGAAAGCTGGTATTAGAACGAGAAAAAATCCTAGTTAAATTGGGAATGAGAGCGAAAGCAGGGGACAATCAATATACCCTCAAGACTTCCGAAAATGGTAGTGAAATAATTTCACCACCAGCCAAAACTACCCAACAGTTAGCAAAACAAGCTGGTTATAGCGAACGCAGCTGGCAACATGACAAGCAAATAGCTAGAGATATTGCTCCCAAAATTCAAAAAATCATTCAGAAAACTGCGATCGCCGATAAAAAAACCACCCTGTTAAATATTGCCCGGGCTGGTAGAAAAGAAAGAATCTTAGCAGAAAAAGCGTTACAAGCTTATGAGTTAGCAATCTTGAGGGGTGATTATGAACAAGCCGAAAAGCAAGCCAAACTCGCAAGCAAATTACGAGCGGAACAAGAACAATTGCAGCTACAAGCTTTTCACAGCGCAATCGCACAGCTTCAAGCTAAGTCAGAAACCAAAAAGGAACAACAAAGAGTGGAACAGCCAAAAATTATTAATTCGCTACTTTTTAACCCAAACTCGCTGTCCAAAATTGGCGATAAATGGACTTTGGGCAATCGCCATTTGGTATATTATGGCGATACCGCAACCAAAGACTTTATTCAACTACTACCTTCAAATGCGGCTTTAGCAATTGCAACTGATTCGGATGCATGGAATCACGATTATTTAGTGGATGA
>JBHJOU010000139.1:0-6202 GCA_050329355.1 Rivularia sp. (in: cyanobacteria) | reverse complement strand
AATTAGCGCTCCCGCAATCAACGGTTAATAATTGAATAATCTAATGTAGAGACGTAATATATTACGCCTCTACAAAGTATAAAAAACGCTTTCCGAGTCATCGGGAGGCGTTTTTTGCTTGGGATTTTGTCACAATTTCACGAAAATAATGTTTATAGGCGCGTTTCCTGATTAGTAATATAGCTTGAAATGAAAAAGTATTTTTCAAACTGGAAATTCGCTATCTTACTGTGATATTATAAATATACAAAATGTACAATTTGCCAGTTTATTAAAATTTGTACATTTTTTGATTATTTATTTACAGTGAATCATTATGGCTACTTTTAGTGCAACTGAAGCTCGTGCTAATTTTCAGTCTCTTATTAGTCGTGCTGAATACAAAGGTGAACGTATGATAATTCAGCGTCACGGCAAGCCTGTTGTCGCAATTATTGGCTTAGAGGACTTGAAAAAGTTGGAAGCGATAGATGACGCAATTGACTCTGCCAAACTTCGTCATGCAGTTGAGCAAAATGATGGTTTTACTACTTTAGAAGAGATTACCGCAACTCGTAGTATGCATGAGTGAGCGTTACACTTTGAGAGTTGCTAAGACTGCCGAAAAAGATTTGCTTAAATTGCAAGCAAAACAATATAAGCAAGTTGTTTCAAAAATACTTTCGGTTCAAGGTAATCCTAGACCACAAGATTGTGTTGTTCTAAAAGGATACGAAGGAGGTTATCGAGTTGATCAGGGTGAATACCGAATCCTCTATACAATAGATGATGAAAATAAGTTAGTTGATGTTTTCCGTGCTGGAAAACGTAATGATGGCGAAGTCTACCAAAATTTATAGCAAATATTCAAAGCGCCTTCCCGATATAGGAGGGCGCTTTTTTGTTATTTTGTGGACTATTTCAACGCTGTCTAATTAATAATTGCAGTAAAGCTGGCGGTTCAAACCGCACCTACACCCGCACGCTGAGCGTGAACGGATTCATCAGAAGTTCGCAATCCACAGGAACCGCTAAGACTGCGATTCCTTCACGACTTGCACGGACTATCATCTAAAAAATCTGCATAAATATCAAAACTATACCCCTAGCAATAGTCAAGGTAAAAATATATTCTTAGTATGTGTGGCTTTGAAGCCATAAAAAGACCTTGCTGTAAAATACTTAAGCTGGAAACTTCTCCTCAACATCATCATGGGTAACACTTTTGGTCATTTATTTCGCGTTACTACTTTCGGCGAATCCCACGGTGGTGGTGTGGGAGTGATAATCGATGGTTGTCCACCACAATTGGAAATTTCTGCCGAAGAAATTCAAGTAGAATTGGATAGACGACGACCTGGACAAAGTAAAATTACTACACCTCGTAAAGAAGCAGATAAATGTGAAATTCTTTCGGGGGTGTTTCAAGGACAAACTTTAGGTACGCCGATCGCAATTGTGGTCAAAAATAAAGATACTCGTCCCCAAGATTACAGCGAGATGGTGCAAATGTACCGCCCTTCTCACGCTGATGCTACTTATGATGCTAAATACGGTATTCGTAACTATCAAGGTGGCGGTAGGTCTTCGGCACGAGAGACAATAGGCAGAGTCGCAGCAGGTGCGATCGCCAAAAAAATTCTGCATCAAGTGGCTGGTGTGGAAATCATCGGTTACGTCAAGCGTATCAAGGATTTAGAAGGTGAAGTTGACTCAGAAAAAGTAACTTTAGAACAAGTTGAAAGTAATATCGTCCGCTGTCCCGATGCTGAATGTGCGGAACGGATGATTGAGTTAATCGAGCAAGTTGGTAGAGATGGTAATTCCATCGGTGGAGTAGTGGAATGTGTAGCGCGGAAGGTTCCCAAAGGTTTGGGTGAGCCAGTTTTTGATAAATTGGAAGCTGATATCGCTAAAGGTGTAATGTCCCTTCCCGCTAGTAAAGGTTTTGAAATCGGTTCTGGTTTCGCGGGAACTTTGTTGACGGGAATCGAACACAACGATGAATTTTATACCGATGGTCAAGGTAATATCCGCACCGTAACTAATCGTTCCGGTGGTATTCAAGGTGGCATATCTAACGGTGAAAATATCATCATTCGCGTAGCATTCAAGCCCACGGCAACTATTAGAAAAGAACAGAATACAGTTACTAAGACGGGTGAAGCAGGAGTATTGGCTGCAAAAGGAAGACACGACCCCTGCGTATTACCACGGGCAGTGCCAATGGTAGAAGCGATGATGGCTTTGGTATTGTGCGACCATTTGTTGAGATTTCAGGGACAGTGTAAAGTTTTATAAAAGTTAGGAGTTAGGAGTTAGGAGTTAGGAGTTAAGAAAAATATTTTGCTTGAACAGGTTTTAGTGAATGAGTGCTAATGGAGAAATTAAACGAGAAGCTGTCTTTCAACCAGAATTCTTAGAAGATTTAGATAACCTTTGTCGTCAAACGATTGAAAATGAAGAAGTAGTTATTATTGACAGAGCAGATGGCAAAAATGTACTTTTGATTTCCGAAGCCGAACTTGAAAGTCTGTTAGAAACTTTGTATTTACTTCGTTCTCCAAAGAATTCTGCTCGTTTATTAACTGCTTTATAACGTGCAAAAGCTAAAACCGTTGAACCTCAAGATATTAATACTTTATACGAGAAATTTGGTCTAAATGAAGACGATACAGATAGTAATATGAGGACGGCAAGTTAATTGACGCGAAAAAGATTTAAGATTCAGAGAATCTACACCCCAACGCCACTTGCTACAAGTCGGGAAACCATAGCCGAGCAGTGGCTCAGCTTTTCGCAACATCCAAAATCTAAAATTGCCACACCCGATACATTTATCCATTAATATGAAGAAATATAAAGCACATTATCCTTAAAAAACTAATGATAATTGTCGGATTGCTTGCTGCGACATTAACTACATCTGCTTTTTTACCGCAGATGATCAAAACTTGGCGAACAAAATCAGCCAAAGACGTTTCTTACACGATGTTAATTACATTTATCATCGGTATTTTTTTATGGTTAATATACGGAATTTTGCGTCAAGATATCGCGATTATTCTTGCGAATGCATTCACTTTACTTTTTAACCTGACAATTCTATATCTTAAAATTAAATATGGAAAAACACCTCAAAATAAACGCCTGTGACATCCGATTTATTTGCTAAGGAACGCCTTTTATTTACTCCTGTAACTCCTGACACCAACGCTATTCCTATTATCTTTGCTTTTCCCAATGAATACACTGTGGGAATTACCAGCTTGGGTTATCAAGTGGTATGGGCTACTTTAGCGATGCGTGGGGATTTACAGGTGAGTCGCTTGTTTACTGATATTAGCGAAACTCTTCCCCGAAACCCCGAAATATTGGGTTTTTCGATGTCGTGGGAGTTAGATTATGTCAACATTTTAAATTTATTGGAATCTTTAAATGTTCCGATTAAGTCAAATTTACGCCAAGATAATCATCCCATAGTTTTTGGTGGTGGTCCGGTTTTAACAGCGAATCCCGAACCTTTTGCTGATTTTTTCGATGTGGTTTTGTTGGGAGATGGTGAAAATCTGTTAAATGATTTTATTAATGTTTATAAAGAAGTTAGAAAAGCGGATAGAGAAACAAAGTTAAAAGCACTTGCACAAGTACCAGGAATTTACGTTCCCAGTTTGTATGAAGTTGAATATTTTAGTTTAGATGGTGCGATAAAATCTATCAAACCAATTTCATCAGAAATTCCCGCAGAAGTACAAAAACAAACTTATCGAGGGAACACTTTATCAACATCAACGGTAGTCACAGAAAAAGCCGCTTGGGAAAACATTTTTATGGTAGAAGTGGTGAGAAGCTGTCCGGAAATGTGCCGTTTCTGTTTAGCAAGTTATCTCACTTTACCTTTTAGAACAGCAAGTTTAAATGATTCATTAATTCCCGCTATTGAAAGAGGTTTACAAGTAACAAATCGTCTGGGATTATTAGGAGCTTCTGTAACACAACATCCCGAATTTGAAAGTTTATTAGATTATATTAATCAGCCAAAATACGAAGATGTCCGTTTAAGTATTGCTTCAGTAAGAACTAATACAGTGACAGAAGAGTTAGCCAAAACTTTAGCTCAAAGAGGAACTAAATCTTTAACAATCGCTGTTGAAAGTGGTTCGGAAAAATTACGACAGATTATTAATAAAAAACTTGAACAACAAGATATTATCAAAGCCGCAGAAAATGCCAAAAAAGGCGGATTAAAAGGGTTAAAACTTTACGGAATGGTGGGAATTCCTGGGGAATCTCCAGAAGATTTAGATGCAACTGTAATCATGATGCAGAATATTAAAAAAGCCGCTTCTGGATTGCGGCTTACCTTGGGATGCAGCACTTTTGTACCCAAAGCACATACACCTTTTCAATGGTTTGGAGTGAATAAAGAAGCAGAAAAACGATTGAAATTGTTGCAAAAAAAATTGTTGCCCCAAGGAATAGATTTTCGTCCAGAAAGCTACAATTGGTCAATAATTCAAACGTTGTTATCAAGAGGAGATAGAAGATTATTCCCACTTTTGCAGCTTACCCGTAACTTTGGTGATTCTTTGGGTAGTTACAAACGTGCTTTCAAGGAACTAAAAGGACAAATTCCCCCATTAGATTTCTACGTTTACGATAATTGGTCAACCGAACAAATATTACCTTGGAATCACTTGCAAGGACCGCTTCCACAGTCTACACTACAAAAGCATTTAACTGAAGCTACTAATCAATTTTAAGGAATTAGTTGACAGTTGACAGTTGACAGTTGTTTTAACCTTTGACCTTTAACCTTTGACCTTTAACCTTTAATTATGCAAAATACTGCTGAATATTACTGCGCTTATTGTGGAGAACCAAATTTAACCTTTATTGATATCAGTGCTGGTTCTCAACAGTCTTATGTAGAAGATTGTCAAGTCTGTTGTCGTCCGAATATTTTATATATACGAATTGATGAAGAAACCCTTGATATTGAAATTGATACAGATTATGAAGAATAATTAACAACTTATAAGTTATGAAATGATACGTATATAAGCTAAAAATTTAACTACAACCGGAACTGTTGCAAAAAATCCCTCGTAAAATCAAGTCCTTAATCAGAAGTCGGGTTTTTACTTGAAATATGCATCATCAAAGACAATCATCCTAAAAACCCGATTCCCTACCCCACGAAAAATAGAGTTTCCTGAAAATTATTTATTTTTTTATAAAGTTTAATAAAGAATATATGAAAATATGTGCAAGCTAGTTGTATTAGTTTTTTTTGCATAGGATAATAATTTTAGATTTTCATCAGCAATAGTACTGATATTCCACGCCAATTGCAGCAATGTTGTGGCGGTGATTTTACAGATATTTTTTTTGATTTAATATGAATTTTTTCAAAAGTGAATTAACTCATTTTAAAGCTTTACAATTAGCTTTGATGGGTGGCATTTTGTTGTTTAATATTCAGTCTTCTACCGCAAAAATGGCAATGAATAAACAAGTCAAGAATATTGATAATTTAAATCAAAGTTCTGTCGAAATCGCTCAAAACAAAGTCTGCCCTTCTGCGAATTTATTACCTGTACGTACTTTTAATACAGAAAAATATTACGTTTATATTTGTCGGGGAGATAATCAAAATAATATGGGATATTACGTCCGTATCCCGAAAAACTTAGATAGTAAAATCACAGTACCCATTACTCAAAACGTTAAAGAAACAGAAACCTATATTGCTGTTAATGGTGAAATAACCTATCAAATTACACCATATGAAATGGTGATAACTAAAAGCAGTCGTATTATCTTAAGAGAAAAAGTTATCAATGTTGTCAAAGGGGATGGTGAAACTTTAGCAAAAGGTTGTCCTGAAAATAATAAAACCTTTGCTCAAGCAGAAACTCAAAGTTTTTTTATTTATATTTGTGGTAACGAAAATCCCAGTAGCTATATAAGCATTACTAGGACAAACAATACTATAATTAATCTTCCATTACAAAAATGGAATCAAAATAGCGTAAAAACTAATCAATACATCGCTATAAACGGCAATATCAGTTTTATTTTAAATGACAAAATATTACGCATTTCTCGCGATGGTCAGAATATAGTTAAGGAAAAAGTTTTGCAATGGGATTAAAGGAAGGAAGATGGGGAGACAAGGAGATGGGGGGACAAGGAGATGGGGAGCAAGATGCTCCCACTA
>JBHJOU010000914.1:0-8336 GCA_050329355.1 Rivularia sp. (in: cyanobacteria) | reverse complement strand
TAGTCTTGTATTCTTTTTCCAGGTCATACTTACCAATTATTTTCTTAGTTTTAAAAAATAACTCCCAATTACCAATTACCAATTACCAATGCCCAACTTCAGTACGATTGTTCTACCATAACAACAGTAAGGATAGTATTATTAATCATTGTCCCTTGCCGCCCTCACTCCCTGCTGATATGTCAGAAAATAAGTTAGCTGCATCCTTAAATGGACAACTTCCTAAATCTAATAATCAAAATACAATCCGTATTCGCGGTGCTAGGCAGCATAATTTAAAAAATGTTGATTTAGAAATACCTGCGCGTCAGTTAATTGTTTTTACCGGCGTTTCTGGTTCTGGTAAGTCTTCTTTGGCTTTTGATACCATTTTCGCTGAAGGACAGCGCCGTTATGTTGAGTCCCTGAGTTCCTATGCTCGGCAATTTTTGGGACAAATGGATAAGCCGGATGTGGAAGCTATTGAAGGTTTGAGTCCGGCGATTTCTATTGACCAAAAGTCCACTTCTCACAACCCCCGTTCGACTGTGGGAACGGTGACGGAAATTTACGATTACCTGCGTCTGCTGTTTGGTAGGGCTGGTGAACCCCATTGCCCAATTTGCGATCGCTCTATTGCTCCCCAAACCATTGATGAAATGGTCGATAAAATCATGGAACTTCCTGAACGTACCAAGTTCCAAATTCTGGCTCCTGTGGTGCGCGGTAAGAAGGGTACTCACGTTAAATTATTATCTAGTCTGGCTTCTCAAGGTTTTGTCCGGGTTCGCATTGATGGAGAAGTTCGAGAACTTTCGGACTCGATAGAATTAGATAAAAAATATACTCATACTATAGAAGTCGTTATCGACCGCTTGATTAAAAAACATGGAATTGAAGAGCGTTTGGTTGATTCACTTTCTACGTGTTTAAAACAGTCTAATGGTATTGCAGTCATTATATATACTCCACTCTCTGATGATAAGGAATCAACTAACCAAGACCAAGAATTAGTATTTTCTGAAAACTTCGCTTGTCCTGAACATGGTGCGGTAATGGAAGAATTATCGCCGCGTTTATTTTCGTTTAATTCACCTTATGGTGCTTGTCCCAATTGTCATGGAATCGGCACATTAAAAAGATTTTCTGCTGAGCTAGTGGTACCCGATCCTCAAGTACCAATTTATGCTGCGATCGCGCCGTGGTCGGATAAGGATAATTCCTATTATTTAGAGCTACTTTACTCTCTAGGACAGGATTACGGCTTTGAGCTACAAACGCAGTGGCAAAATTTGACTCCGGAACAGCAGGAGATAATTTTACAAGGTGAAGAGAAAGCACCAGAATCGGAACGTAGTAAGAAATTTAAAGGTGTGTTACCGATTTTACAGCGTCAATACGAGGGTGGTTCGGAGTTAATCAAGCAAAAATTAGAACAATATATCATCGACCAACCTTGTCCGGTATGCGATGGTAAAAAGTTGAAACCGGAAGCTTTAGCGGTAAGATTGGGACAGTACAGAATTTTAGATTTGACCGGAGTTTCCATTACTGAGGCTCAGGAAAGAATCAATAATTTACAGTTGAGTCAGCGTCAGTTTCAAATTGCAGACTTGGTACTGCGGGAAATCAAAGCGCGGTTGCAGTTTCTGTTGGATGTAGGGTTGAATTATTTAACTTTAAATCGGACTGCGATGACGCTCTCAGGTGGGGAAGCGCAGCGAATTCGATTAGCAACGCAAATCGGTTCGGGGTTAACTGGGGTGCTGTACGTACTGGATGAGCCGAGTATCGGTTTGCACCAGCGCGACAACGGTAGATTGCTGCAAACTTTATTTAGATTGCGGGATTTGGGTAACACTTTGATTGTGGTAGAACATGATGAAGAAACCATCCGCGCTGCTGATCATGTAGTTGATATCGGTCCAGGTGCGGGTATTCACGGAGGACATATTGTTGCTCAAGGTGATTTACAAGCGTTGTTGGATGCAGAGAATTCCTTGACTGGTGCTTATTTATCGGGGAGACGAGTAATTGCAACTCCTGCACAAAGAAGAGAAGGAAATGGCATAAATTTAGTTATTCAAAATGCTCGTTTGAACAATTTGCGGAATATAGATGTAGAAATTCCTTTGGGTAAATTAGTTACAGTAACGGGTGTTTCAGGTTCTGGGAAATCAACTTTAGTCAACGAATTACTTTATCCTGCACTACAACACCATCTAAGCAAAAAAGTGCCGATGCCCAAAGAAATAGATGGTATAAAGGGATTAAAAGCGGTTGATAAAGCAATTGTAATTGACCAATCTCCCATCGGTAGAACTCCTCGTTCCAACCCAGCGACTTATACGGGTATATTTGATGCGATTCGCACGGTATTTTCTGAAACCATTGAAGCCAAAGCGCGGGGTTATAAACCAGGTCAATTTTCATTTAACGTTAAAGGTGGACGTTGCGAAGCTTGTGCAGGACAAGGTGTCAACGTAATCGAAATGAATTTTTTACCCGACGTTTACGTACAGTGTGAAGTTTGTAAAGGTGCTAGATATAACCGGGAAACGTTGCAGGTTAAATATAAAGATAAATCGATTTCCGATGTTCTCAACATGACAGTTGAAGAAGCATTAGATTTTTTCATCAATATTCCGAAAGCTGCGAGCAAACTGCAAACTCTCGTAGATGTCGGTTTGGGATATGTACAACTCGGACAACCAGCCACAACTTTATCCGGTGGTGAAGCACAGCGGGTCAAATTAGCCACAGAATTATCCCGTCGTGCTACCGGGAAGACACTTTACTTAATAGATGAACCGACTACGGGATTATCATTTTACGACGTACATAAATTATTAGATGTACTGCAAAGATTAGTAGATAAAGGTAATTCAATATTAGTTATTGAACACAACTTAGATGTAATTCGTTGTGCGGATTGGGTAATAGATTTAGGTCCCGAAGGAGGAGATAAAGGAGGAGAAATTATTGCTGTGGGGACTCCCGAAGATGTAGCGAAGAATGAAAAATCTTATACGGGGAGATATTTGAAGCAGGTATTAAAGCAGTATCCAGTTGTGGCTGCAAACAACTAAAATCGGTATTTTATATTTAATAAGGAGACTTGTATTAATAGAATTTATTTGGTCGGATTCTGGAGATAATAATCCCCCAGAGAGACTGATATGGAAATCTTTGAAAAAAGCTTTAGTGAATGATCAAGGAATTTGTTACCATCGTTATCCAATATTTTCCGCAGACAGGGTAAACTCAAACGTTTCGCTGTATCTGCAATAATCCGATCTGGCATATCAGGAATAATATTGGTGGTATTGTGGTTAAGGAATCAGCATATATTATTCATATGCCTTTAATCCAACCTACTAGCTACATCAAATATTTCTAAATCCAAGATTCTACTGTTAAAGTTTTGACTTGTTGAATTCGCAAAAAGTCGCTATCTCTAGAAACGACAGTTAAATTATTTTCTAAAGCGATCGCAGCTATCCAAATATCGTTTTCATCAAAGCCTAAGTCGGTAACTTTAGATTTTCTCCGTTTAGTTTTTTCTTTGGGTGCAAATTGATTAAATAAAGCTGCTTTTATTTGACCATATATAGTTGCTGTTTCTTCTGTTATGCGGTAAATACGAATATCTTGTAAAAATTCCGCCAATTGTGCTAAATTAGTTTCCCTACGTTGGGATTTTTCCATCATGAATGTGAGTTCACCCTGCACAATTACGCAGGTAAAATATTATTTTCTCCAAGTTCATTAACGCGCCAGATAACATTTGGTTCACCTAAAATAATTGCACTACAATGATTAGTATCTAATAAATACATTATTCAAATGGATTTTCTTCATCAAATTTAGCTTTGCCACGAGTAGCATATACTGATTGAAGACATTTCTCAAAATCGTCACCTTCCCAAGTTCCTGCCTGTCGGAGGATGGAACGTCCTGAAGCAGGACGGTATGTTAGTTGTTTTTGATTATCGTCATCAATAGATTCACTTGAAGAAACAGGTTTTTGCTGTGCTATTTTTAACTGATGAATATGACTAGTTTTAATAGCGCGAATGAAATTGAGTGTTTCTGTAAACAATTCCGGTGGTAAAGTTTCTATTTCTTGAATTAATAATTCTTTGTTAGTCATAAAACACTTCCAGTTATTCCCCTTTTATTGTATCGGAAAGTATGATATTCCTCAGTCAATTACATTAATTTCAAGCAGATGAATAAAAATTAAGATGTTAATGTTGAATTTATTAGATTTTATGACGCAAGCTTTACGAGAAGCTGGACTAAGAAAATGATTTTAATAAGTGCGTAAATTATTAATTATCACCCAAATTCAATACAAGCTGCTTTGGCTCTAATTGAGGAATTGCTGTACTTTCAATATATTCAATAATTGAATTAGCAACATACTCGGCTAATTTGATTGGTACCGCATTACCAATCATTTGTTCTAAATCTGTTTTTGATTGATTTTCAATATCAAAATTAAAGTTTTTAGGGAATGTTTGTATGTAGCTTCTTTCAATTGTCGTCAGGGGTCGAATTTCCTTGATTAAAGAACTTGCATCTGCTTGATGTAACTTATATGTTTTTGGTATTGGTCGATTAACACCTCTAATAGTAGGACTTGGTTCATCAATACTAAAAATACCTCTCCTAGCATAAGTTCTAGGATGTCTATAGTAATATTCTATTCCTAAACTATCTCCTAAATAATCTCTTACCGACATAGGTTTTTCAGCTAAATTTTTATTGATATATGGTAATAGTTGATCATCTTTACCATTCAATTTACCTATACAGATATATCTTTTTCTATTTTGAGGAACACCACAAAGACTTGCTTTAATTACTGTTTCAGTTAGACCATAATTATTTGTTTTAAATATATCTAGTACCTGACATCTTGTTGCGCTTTTTCTATATCTTTCCACATTTTCCATGACAAACCATTGAGGTTTAACAAAAGAAATTATTTTAGCGAAAACAATACTTAAATCACTTCTACCCAAATTTTCATTTCTTTTACCTGCACTGGAAAAATCTTGACAAGGTGGTCCACCGATTACTATATTACAATCAAAATTTTCAAAGATTGAGTAATTATTGTTTAATTTACTCAAATCACAGTTGTATATCGGATGATGGAAATTTTTCTGATAAACTTGAATCGCTGGTTGCCAATTATCAAAAGCACCGATTATTTTAAATCCGGCATTTTCAAATCCAAGTGATAAACCTCCACATCCAGCGAAAATATCAATTGCTTTTAAGTTTAATAATTTTTTGTCAATACAAGATTGCATAATGGTATTTTCTAGATATCTTTCAACGATTCATCAAAAATTTCTGGATTACTTAAAACAATAGCGTCAAAACGTCTTTCAGGACTTAAATAATTTTGTCCTCCACCAAGAATAATATTTTTTATCTCTTCTTTTTTAATTCTCGGTGTTCTTAGCTCTGGAGATGCCATGTAAGTATAAGTGCTTACTCCATTAATTGCAAAAGCTTTATCATTTTTAGTATTGTAAGTGTAGTTATCTATTATTAATTGGTGATTAAATTTCCCATTATTTCCAAAATCATATAACATTTTTGCCAACCAAACTACAGTCCTTGTATATCTGTTTATTGATTCTTCACTTTTAAACTTTTTCTTAGCGACATCAAAAAATAATCTAGTAAATGCAAAATCACTCCATATAAACATATCTAAACAATTTGTAAATAATTTGGAAGTTTTGCCCAAAGTTTTCCATACTGGCTGCATCACTAAAGGCGATTGTAAATCTATATAATTGAAAAGTAAATTATCCATTGCACTTATAATTTCAGGAATTTTAGGAAGAACACACCTAATTTTCGTCAAGTCTTCTATTTGAAAAAATGCCGATTCTAAATATTGAATAACATTTTGTCTATCATTTTGGAGCTTACTTGCAATACTTAAAGCTAAATAAACGATAGTATCTGGTCTTACAACTATTTCACAGCCATACTTATCTTCACTAAATTTGTATGTAGAATTATCGGGTAAAGCTGTTAATTTAATCTCAATACTTGCTAAGCATGAGTCTTCCGGTGTAATACTTTGTGTAACTAAATCAACTCTTGGTAGCTTTCCAATAATTAACTTTCGATATGGTAAATAATCGCTTTCAAATGCAAAAAACAAGTTTTCCGATAATGGTATTTCTCCAAAAACTTCTGCAATATTAATTTTTTCATATGTTGTTTTTAAAGATGAATCAAGTTTAATGTATACAGGTTTTACTCCGCAGGAATACATATAGCAGGCTAATGAAGCTGGAAAAGAGCAATTAAACTGATTTTTTCCCCAACATTCTTTCTGGCTAAAATCTCTATTAGACTTAGAAAGACCAAATAAGGATGCTTTGGGCTGATTTTCGTTCATGTTCTTTAATTAATACTTGTATTCTTAATCCATTTTACTGGACTTGTATTTTTAGATTAGGCTTTAATACTCCAGACCAATATTTAATAAAATAATCTGTAATTACGTTGTCAGACTATTTACAATAATCAAAAATCGCACTACGATTTCGTCTACTGCATATCTTACTTTATTTATTTAAATTATCTTTACATTTTTAATCCCGATACGAAAGGTAGTAAAATAGAACTGTATAACTAAATGATTAATTATTAGCACAAAGTTAAGTTAAATTCAACTTTAAATAAATACTGTAATGCGATTGATCTCTAACCTCAAAAAAATTTTATTAGCAAGTTTTTTTGTAATTATTTTATATTTAATAATGGTATTTGCCTTACGAAATATAGGTTTAGATAATGCTCAGCAATTTATTAAACAAACTGGAGTATGGTCTCCTATAGTATTTATAGTATTATGTGCTATCAGTTTAATTCTTGCACCTTTGAGCGGAAGTTCCTTATTCGTTATTGGTGGAACGTTGTTCGGTAAACATAATGCTTTTTTACTCAGTTATATCGCTACTATTATTGGATGCAGCGCTAATTTTTGGATATCTAGAAAATTTGGACGAAAAGTAGCTCAAAGATTCATCGGCAAAGCTAATTTAGATGAGTTAGATAAATTTATTAATAGATTCAAAAGCAATCGTAGTATTTTTTATATAATAATAATCATGCCGCTTTCTCAAGATATAGTCAGCTACGCGATTGGTTTAACTAAAATTAAATATAGCCATTTTTTAATCGCTTTAATATTGAGTAGTACTGTAATTATTTCGGGATATGTATATATTGGTTCGAGTATATTAGAAATCTTAATTCAGCCTAAATAAACCTAAATAAAAGTCAAAGCTGCTAAAATTACCACAGTTGGAATCAAAATATTATCAATCTCTTTTGGGCTACAAGCTTCCACTATCGTAGCAATTATAGTTAATAGAAAAATCCGCATAATATTCAATTCATTTGGAATAATCAACCAAACAAAAAACACGCTAGCAGCAAAAGCTGCAACCAACATTGATACAGTTCCTTCTACACTTTTAGTGCTAAGTACTTCATATTTCAACTTACCGTATCGAGAACCAATAATCGGTGCAATTCCATCTCCCCAACCGAGAATTGCGATCGCAATTACTCCCGCAAAGGTTTTATAAAATAAAGTACCGCAAATAGTCGCTACAATTACAAAATATAAAGGTCCCTTAAGAAGCTCGCTTTTATCTCCGTTACGAGTCATGGTTTTCACAGCTTCGTCATTATCATCAGCGAATAAACCTTTTTGGATCAAAAGTACTATCCAGACAACGAAAATAGTTACGTTGAGATATTTAGACCAGTGTGAATCATTATAAAGCGCGAGAAACCCAATTAAAGAACCCGCACCAATATGAGTAATTTTACGGCTAATATCTGGAGATAACTTCAAGCGGGTGACGCAGAAATTCATCACCGCAACAAGTCCGAAAACGTAAATAAATGTCAGTGCAGTTACAATTAAATTTTGTAAAAAAGGAGTCATTAACTTAACATTAGCTTGAATTGATCATACCGTTTTTTACTAGATTTTAGTCCCCTGACCAATTAGATTACACTTCTATATATATTAACACCAGAATTCCTCTGTATCCTCTTACTCTGCGTCCTCAGCGTCTAGTAAGGTTTTTATAATTCAGATATCATAAAAATCAAAACCAATTTTTAAAAAACGTAAACAAACCCTGCTTCTGATTAACAACTTCTTCCCTAATTTCATTACCCCCATGCAAATTTTCCAACTTAGGAAATACAGCAGATTTCCCATAACATCCTTTCCGCAAAACCTTAGCTAAAGCATTATTATTATCTCGTAAACCTTCGTAAAAGAAAAACACCTCTCC
>JBHJOU010000506.1:0-15731 GCA_050329355.1 Rivularia sp. (in: cyanobacteria) | reverse complement strand
ATGGGGGGATGGGGGGACAAGGGGACAAGGGGATAATTACCAATTACCCATTCCCATTCTTAAAAGTTTCACAAATTGACACTCCTTGACCTAAAGGTACGAGGATTCTTGGTTCAACGAAACCACTTAAATCAGATTCCTTGCGTCGTCTAACCCAGAGGTGGGATTCTCCCCAAGCGTTAATTTGGGTATGCCCTACCCTATTCGCATCAATGCGAGTTCTGTTGATCTTGAAACGATTAGTTTCAAATACTGTTCGTCTAGCCCCTACAAATCTTTTACCCACTGCTAGGATGGAACTAGAAAAATGCAGTAGAACCCCGTAGATTTAATTTTCAAGGTCCAGCGCTTTGTCTTTCGACAGCTAGGTTTTTTAAGTGGTTGATTACCTTTCCACTGGACTTAGTATAACAGAAAAGCCGCCCTAGAACGGCGGGGCTTTAGACCCAATATTTCGGTAAAAGCACTATTCCGATATCGGCGGTATGGTTATCCCAGAAGTAAGCTAAATTGTGAAGAAAGCTGATGAATAAAAAAGTAGAAGTATTGCCGGATAAAAATGCGTTGGTTGAACGAGCGCTTTTTTTGATTTTGTCCAAAGTTGAACCATCGATTCAACAACGGGGACGCTTCACTATTGCCTTGTCTGGTGGTAGTACTCCCAAACCGCTGTATGAAGCCTTGAGCCAACAACAATTGCCTTGGGATAAAATTCATGTACTATGGGGTGATGAACGTTATGTTGCACCAGATCATCCCGATAGCAATGAATTGATGGCGCGTAATGCATGGCTGGATAAAGTTGATATTCCCGCAGAAAACATTCACGCAATGCCTACCGATGCAGCCGAACCCGCACAAGCTGCACAACAGTACGAACAACATTTACACGAATTGTTTAATTCCTCTGAAGGCGAATTTCCCGCGATTGATGTGATTTTACTGGGAATGGGCGATGATGCTCATACTGCATCTTTGTTTCCCAACACCGAAGCATTGAAAGTTACTGATAAGCTGATTACAGTAGGCAATAAAGATAGTTCTGTACGTCTTACTTTTACTTATCCATTTATTAACGCCGCTGAATGTGTCATATTCTTGGTTTCTGGTGAAAATAAAAGACCAGCTTTAGCTCAAGTTTTCTCACCCACAGCATCCGAAACTACCTACCCTTCTCGTTTAATTCAACCCCAAAAAGAACTTTGGTGGCTTTTAGATCAGGCTGCTGGTGCGGAAATCAAAATTTAACGGCGAAATTGTAAGTAATTGTTAAAATCATAAGCGACAGAAAATTTGAGATTTGAGATTTTGGATTGAATTACGAATCCTTCTAAGCCCTTAGTTTCAAGTAGGCGATAAATCTAAATATATCCTACGGAAACGCAGCGAGCGAACATTAATCTCAAACATTTAAGCTCCAAGGAAAGCGATTCATGGGAACAATCCAAAATCCAAAATCCAAAATCCAAAATTGACTGACAGATGCTCGTCTGCTTGCCAGCACTATTTTACGATGAACTTGAGAAAAGGTTTAATTCCATGATTGTTTGCCCGAACTGCAATCATCCCAATCCAGATGGCGCTGTCCAATGCGAAGCTTGCTATACCCCCCTACCGGCAACCACTAGCTGTCCGGGCTGTGGGGCAACCGTGCAAGCAGATGCGGCTTTTTGCGGGCAGTGTGGTTACAATTTACGTTCCTCTCCTTCCGGAGTCGAGCCAACCGTTGCTCCTGAAAGTCCAATAGAAGTACCGCCTTTGGGCAACCCGCCAAATTTGAATCCTATAGAAGCTTCTTCTTTACCACCAACCGCAGTTTCTTCTCCCCCCGGATTTGAACCACCAACAACGCCCTCCGAACCCGAAAGCGGAGAACAAGAAATACCAACTCCACCTCCAGCAGTAACACCACCTCCCGTTAATGTTGTTGAAGCTGCACCTGTGGCAGCAGAGGAAGAGGAAGAGGAAGAGAATAGTTATTTTTTCCCAGATTTAACAATCGAACCCGAACCCGAACCCGAAGCTACACCCGCACCCGCGCCCGCACCGATACCCGTAGCAAGTCCTTCTCCTTCTAGGACTCAATTACAGCAGGTCAGCGCTCGTTTGGTTCACGTTAAAACTGATACACAAATTGAACTACCGCAAAATCTTTCTGTAATTCATATAGGTAAAGCAAATGACCGAGTTCCCCCGGATATTGATGTTTCGGGATTGGAAAACTCGGAAGTTGTTTCGCGAATTCATGCTGATATTCGAGTAGAAGGAGATGCTTACTATATCGAAGATGTCGGCAGTTCTAACGGTACCTACGTTAACGGAATGTCCCTGCTACCAGGCAATCGTCACCGTTTGCGACCGGGAGATAAAGTAAGTATGGGTAAAGGAGATTTGGTCAGTTTCTTGTTCCAAATTTCTTGATGATTGGTAGTATTTAGTGGTATCAAATGCGTATTTTCACTTAATAATATTTTGGCGTTTTTTCTCAACCTGCGAATGTGTAATTAGAGAAAAAGTCATTAGTTGAAGTGATATTGCATAAATTTACTCCCAAATAAATTTTAACCCCTCTCGAATCATCAAGAGGGGTTAAAATTTTGAAGATTAGCGATCAAAAAAAAAGCAGCGAAAAGTGCGGTATCACTCCAGTTTTTCCAAAGTGTCACGCACTTCCACTAGGTGATTGTTAAACACCTCTAAAGCTGCATCGAGAATTTTGAAAATCGCGGGGTCTCGTATCGAGTAAAAAACGTAATTTCCTTGTTTGCGGCTGATTAGCAAATTGCGACTCCGCAACACACCCAATTGTTGAGACACAGAAGAAGCTTCCAACTCTAACCATTGAGCAATGTCATTGACATTTTTTTCTCCTGTTCGTAATGTATCAAGGATCTGAATCCGCACCGGATTGGATAATACTTTGAAAAGATCCGCTTTGAAATGACTCTGTTTAAATACCATCTAAATATTATTGTAGCTTCAAACTTTTTTAGGTACTTTAACATTTATATACCATACCGACAATGACTAAGATTAGATGTATCTTGAGAAACTATTTGAATTCTGGGATCTGTTTTTATTTAAAATTATTTTAGAGGTAGTTATTTGTAGTTTCTTTGCCGCAAGTTTAGAAATAGTAATGTTTCCATGCTCGCGGGTAGTTAATAATTTATGCTTCTCACTTAATGTTTTAAAGCCTTGAGTATGACTTATATACTTCTTTTTAGTTTCTGATTGAATGGGCTGATTTAGATTATTAGAAATAATCACTAATTCCGGCTTACAATAATCAAAAACTTCTGGACAATAGCCACTTTCTTGTCCGTGATTAGATGCTACAAAAAAATTGACGCGCCGCAAATGTTCTTGAAATGATGCATTTTCTAAAAGAGAGTACCAGCCTCTTTGTGTCAAATTACTAGGAAAAATTATGTCAATATCAAAATAATGTACAAAGGTAACTAAGCTCAAACTATTGTAATCTAAAAAATCTGGATAATTATTAGAGAAAAAACTAAAGCTGATGTTACCAAATCGATGATTAACAATTTTGGCTCGATAAGAATCACTGATTAATCTCAAAAAATTTATTCTTGCTTCTCTGGTATTATTCCGAATTCCTATTTCTGGCAAATTATTAGCATTTAATGAGGGATTTTTAATCAAAATTTTTGTAGGAAATTGGCTTTGTACATCCTTGCCCATCAGGTACGGCAAATCGGCTATGTTCTCGTCGCTCAGATGAGAAATAATCACGTGTTCTAATCCAAACAAACTACTATTCATAATATAGTTTGTCGGACGAAATCCTGTTCGCTCATTGTAGCCACAGTCAATAAGTGCTGCATGATTATTGTCAGCAATAATTAAGGCGCAGAAGCCAGAATCTACATCAAAAATTTTAATTTCCATTTTCTATGCTTCGATGAAAAATATTCAGTAGATAGACATAAATAAATTCAGCATTCACAACTGTTGCTCTAAGTGATAAATCACTCACTACAAACTAAAATTTGTTCGGATCTTTCCAGAAATGTTTACCTACTTACTGGATGCAATTAAAATTACAGGGGTAAATTCTGACTCTAATCCAGAAACCCGATCAGATTTTCAGAATCCTTCTCAGTATTTGCAGCGACTGGACGATTCCTCATAACCGAATGAGTTTCAGAAATTACTAAAGAACTAGAAATTATTGGACGTATTCCACACTGGTTCATGCTGCTAACAATATCTATTGTATGAGCGCCAATGGGACGAATACCCATGACATTCATCGTCTTCACAACTTTCAGCTGGCTAGCACCAATCGGACGTATCCCTGCACAGGAAAATGTTTTCGCAACTTCTATATCCCTGATAATCGGACTAAGTTCGGAATTTGCTGGTGTTTGCAGAATTTCCAGCTTATTTGACGATTCTACTGATATTGGCATGATTCCGATATTTTTGACATCAACCGCACTGCTGCGCCCTTCGCTTTTGTTCTGTTGTGCTTCCACTGTAGTTTCCTGCGGGAGTAACCCGACGCATGTGAGCTTGAAAGTTATTTATCTAACTTGCTGAAGCATAGCATAAGTGTTAAACTATCTGCAATACTTTGAAGGTAGAGAGGTGTTAAGATGCTACTTGAGCCTAGTTACTTCAAGGCAGATTTTTTTAAGGTTTTGTCCAACCCTGTGCGGATTCAAATATTGGATACTCTGCGAGAGGGTGAACAAAACGTGAATTATATTGCCCAGTGGCTAGAAATAGATGCTTCCTCTATATCTCAGCAGTTGGGAATCCTGCGTCGGCTGAATCTAGTAACAAGTCGTAGACAAGGTAACTATGTCTTTTACTCGATTGGGGACTCAGCTATTTTCAAGGTACTGGATACAGCGCTGGAGGTGTTTAATAACCATCTGGTGAATGTGCGTGAAGCATTGGAACGGATGGAATAAAACCTGTGAGTGCATCAACCAAATCGTGTTTGGAGTCAAAATAGTCAATATGGCAATCTCTGATATCCTTGAAGAACCACAACTTTTGCGTTTAAATCGCTGGTTTAGTGGACTGCGCGGCGATTTAACGGGGGGATTAACGGCAGCTGTGGTAGCCTTACCTCTGGCTTTAGCCTTTGCGGTAGCTAGTGGTGTGGAACCCAAGGCTGGACTTTACACCGCGATTGTGGCGGGAATTGTCGCGGCAATTTTTGGCGGTTCCCCAGTCCAGATTACCGGGCCCACAGGTGCAATGGCTGTGGTTTTGGTGGGAATTGTCGCTAAGTATGGTATTGAGAAAGTTTGGATTGCTGGGGTGATGGCTGGGATTATCCAGGTAGCCCTGGGAGTTGCTAAACTCGGACGGTTAGTCAAGTTTATTCCCTATCCAGTGACGGCAGGCTTTACCAATGGTATTGCCGTAATTATATTTTGTGGTCAATTAAATAATTTTTTTGGTTTACAACTACCACGCAGCGAACATTTTCTACCGACGCTTTGGCAAACTTTAACTCATGTAGAAGCTTTAAACTGGGCGGCTGTGGGGTTAGCAACGGTGGTGATTGTCGCCAAGGTTTTGTGGCCGAAAATTAATTCTACAATACCGGGTTCTTTAGTTGGGTTGGTATTGGCAACGGGAATAGCTGCTTATTTTGATTTGGATGTACCGACAATTGGGATTATTCCCCAATCCTTACCGATACCCCAAGGTATTCCCCACTGGAATGATTTTACTGTGATTCGAGAACTGATTAATCCAGCTTTGGCTTTGGCTGCACTAGGAAGTATTGAATCCTTGCTATCAGCGGTGGTAGCTGATGGTATGACAGTCAGCGAGAAACATAATAGCGATCGCGAATTAATTGGTCAAGGTTTGGCTAATATGATTGTGCCATTTTTTGGTGGTATTCCCGCCACTGGTGCAATTGCTCGGACTGCTGTGAACGTGCGTTCTGGTGGTAAAACTAGATTATCTGGGATAATCCATGGCGTTGCCTTAGCCATTATTGTTTTAACTTTAGCACCCTTAGCGGCACAGATTCCCTTAGCAGCACTAGCTGGTATTTTGATGGTAGTTAGTGTGCGGATGATTGAGTGGGAAGCCATTGGTTTATTGGTACGTGCGACTTACTCCGACTTTGCGGTGATGATTCTGACTTGGTTGGTGACAATCTTGTTTGACTTAGTTTTGGCTGTGGAAGTGGGATTAATTGCAGCAGGAGTCTTGTTTATCAAACGGATGAGCGATTTAAGCTTAGCAAAAATACCGGAAACTGAAGTATTTCCCCCTGGTACTCCTTTAGAATTAAGTAAGGAAATTGCCGTATATCGTGTAGATGGACCTGTATTTTTTGGTGCTGCGGAACGCTTTGTTACCTTCCTCCGTGATGAACCGGAAGTGAAGTATTTAATTTTGCGGTTACGGTTTGTGCCAAATATGGACACGACTGGATTAGTAGCCTTAGAAGATATTTACCACGACTTAAAACGGCATAATTGCCGCTTAATTCTCACAGGTTTACAACCTGAAGTTAAGCAAATATTAGAGCGTTCAGGATTTTTAAATATCATTGGATTGTCAAGTTGTTTTGAAACAACGACAGATGCGATTTGTGCTCTTACTCCTCAGATTGTAGGATGTCCTGAAACTATAGCGGCTGATTTTAAAACAAAGGAATTGATGGAATTAAATGATTGATACTACTAGTTTATGTCATGAAATTTAAATGTTTTTAGTTAGACTTTATCCCTTGATTTGAGCGATAAATGACAACTACTAACTTATCATAATTAATGACATGGAGTGGAGTACTACTTTACTCTCAACAAAGCACAATAGATATTTATAATCATCAATAAAGACTGATACTTTGTCCCATTTGTAATTCGGGTGTGTGATTTTATTCTCTAATAAAAATTAACAAATTTAATCGATTAAATCACCACCTTTCGATGAACATCAGCATCAATTTTATTGTCCCATTACCAAGAAATAACTCAAAAATCAAAAATCATGAAGAATATTTTAGTAGTTGAAGACGACAGAAGTTTTCGTCACCTATTATGTCAATTCCTGAGAAATAATAATTTTCATGTAATTGAAGCCAACAATATTTTCATGGGTTCACATTTAGCTCATGAACAGTACCCAGATTTAATTGTTTATTCATTAGAGATAGTTGAAGAAATCGGGTATCAAAAATTTCAAAAAATACATGGAGATTCAACAATTTTTGAAATGCCTTTGATATTTTTGACAAACAATACAAATAAGACAAACATTTCCTGCTCTTTCAAAAAAATTAGTCAGCTAGGAGCAGGTATTTTACTCAATAAAACGGTAGAATTTAGTCGAATTTTAAAACTAATTCAAGCTGAATTAGACAAAAAAATTGGAGATTATTATATTTATTAAAATCAGAAAATTCTTCAATTAACAAGATAATTAATATTGATTAAACAATCTTAGGAGCCTTCACAAATGCCCAATCCCAATCAACAAACTCACAACTTCAAATCGCAAATAAAAAATGGTATTATTGAACAACAGATAATCAATGAATTACCAAATATTAATATTGATTATTGGGCTAGTTTTCAAGCTAGAGTTTCAGCAGTAAATCTACGAATAAAAAATGAAGCACACTATCAATCAATCGAAGACTGGTCAATGTCTTTGTTGTCATCCCTCGGCTAGTCGCCGTCATTTTCTTAAATCCTTCCTTCCTGGAGCAGTAGCATTTAGTATTTTACAATCAACAGCACCTGCCAAAGCAGAAACTCATCAAGCAAAAGCTTTAGTTCTGAGTTGTATTGACTTTCGATTTTTGACCGCAGAAAGTGATTTTTTAGGAAGGAAACATTTAGGTGGTGAATATGATTGGACAGCCTTAGCTGGTGCTTCCTTGGCTGTCACAGGATTTCCTCATCCATCTGATGCCGAAGCATTTTGGGACCAATTGGATCTATCCTATCGACTACATCATATTAACAAAGTGATTGTCATCGACCATCAAGACTGTGGCGCTTATGCAACTATGATTGATCCTAATTTAAGTAAAAACCCGGAGAGAGAATTGCAAATACATACAGAATATTTGCATCGAGCTTATCAGTCAATTCGCGATCGCTATCCAGATATTGAAGTCGAGCTTTATTTTGCAACTCTCAATAAAGCCGAATTTCAACCGATTTTACCAAGATTGGCACATACCAATCTCGGCACGGCGCAGCCTTGCCTTTGATGCTAAAAATGCATAAGATGACCTTGGTTTAGCGTAGAAGTTTATAAGCTGAAAATCTTATAAGATAGGAATTATAAACCGAAACTTTTAATTGTCGTTTTACTATGCCAGCCAAGGACTTTTATCACGATACTGTTGTTGAGGCCTTAATTACTGATGGCTGGGAAATTACTGATGACCCATTTCTTTTATCTTATGGTGGTAGAGAACTGTATGTTGATTTGGCGGCAGAAAAAACAACAATAGCAGCGCGAAAAGATAATAGAAAAATAGCAGTTGAAATTAAAAGTTTTTTAAAGCCTTCACCAGTTCGAGATTTAGAAGAAGCTGCGGGACAATATAGTATTTATCAAAGTATTCTTACCGAAACAGCATCCGAAAGAATGCTGTATCTAGCTGTTCCCAAACGTTCATATGAAAGTATTTTTACAGAAAAATTAGGACAACTAGTCCTTAAAAGCTTGAAAATAAAACTTTTAGTATTTGATGAGCTTCAAAGGAGAATTATGCAATGGATACCTTAAATCGCTATCGTCAAATAGTCCGGGATTTAATCTATGATTATGCCAAGTATAAACCTTCTCATGGTGAAATAGAAACTGAAGCGATTGTTAACCCAGACACAGACCATTATGAAGTGATGCACGTAGGTTGGGATGGACAACGTAGGATACATGGTTGTGTTGTACACATTGATATTATTCAAGGAAAAATTTGGATTCAACACGATGGTACAAATCGTCCTGTTGCTGAAGAATTATTAGAAGCTGGTGTTCCGAAAGAAGATATTATCCTTGGTTTTCATCCACCAGAAGTGCGGCAATATACAGATTTTGGTGTAGCTTAATACTTGCCAATTTCAAGGGGTGACAAGCACCACAAAATTTTACCCAGTCAAGGGTTTGGAAATTTAAGTTTTCGGACAAAATTACCCGACAATGATAATTATTCTATATAAGTTTGATAGGCGATCGCCCACTCAGTATTTGAATCAAAAAACTGTCAATTGATTTTTCTCTAACAGAAGCCAATTTTATGGTAAAAAATATCGTCTCTTGCAGCAAGGGTTTGAGAGTACTTGTAATCGTTCTGCAAAACCTTTATCCCCCGGTTCAAATCCGGGTGTCGCCTTTGTTTATATATTAACTAATTATTTGTCACTGTTGACAGATTGATCAAGTAGTATGAACAGTCGGAGTAAATGTTAAAGGAAAATCCAACTGCCATTGTTTACCTTTGTAAAATAATAGTTGATAAACGTGTAGACTACCGTATCTAAAGGAAGCTTCAAAAGATTGTAGGTAAAGATACCACATACGCAGAAAACGCTGATCATAGATTGCTCCTAATGAAGCAATTTTATCTCGATTGCTGGTAAAATTCATTGCCCAACGCTTCATGGTTTCTGCGTAGTGGGGCTTGAGATTTTCGCAATGGGCAACTGGTAGCTTAGCTGCACGAAGTTCCTGCGTCAATTCATGAAGCTGCGGTGCATAGCCACCAGGAAAAATATATTTAGCACTCCAAGCACCATTGCGTTCGTTACTTTGGGTGGTAATTGTATGTAATAGACCTACCCCATTGGGAGTTAAGAGTTCTGATGCTTTGTGCATGAACGTCGCGAAACTGTCTTTACCGACGTGTTCAAACATTCCGATGCTGACAAACTTATCGTATTGCCCTTGTATCTCTCGGTAATCTTTCGTAACGATATTTATTTTATCACTAAGACCTTTTTGGGCAATTCTTTCTTTAGCCAACGCGGCTTGCTCTAAACTTAAAGTGATACCCGTTCCGGAAATACCGTAATTTTCGGCGGCATAAATCAGCATTCCACCCCATCCACAACCAATATCAATCAGTGATTCTCCCGGTTGCAGCGCTAATTTTTGACAAATTAATTCGTACTTCTGAAGCTGCATCTGTTCGAGGGAATCGGTTTCTCGAAGCCGATAACCACAGGAATAAGTCAAAGTTGGGTCAAGAAAAAGCTGATAAAAATCATTTCCTAAATCGTAGTGATACTGTACATTTTTGCGACTATTCTGAATGCGAGTGGGAACTGTTTTTAGCCGTTGAGTTATTACCGTCAACAGCAATGGAATTGTGATCCGTTGGCTTGCTTTCGAGTAGACATTACTACGATAAAACAACCCAATGAGTTCAACGAGATTATCGTTTTCCTCATCCCACCAACCATCCATGTAAGCTTCACAAAACCCAAGAGCGCCAAATGCCAAAATCCGGTCATAGGTATGAGGATTATGAATACGAAGACTCAGAGATGGTGATAAATCTTCCCTACCAAAATGGAAAACCATACCTTCAGGGTTAGTGACAGTGAGATTTCCTTCTTGAATAAAGCTAAAAAGTTGGTAGAGATAGCGCTCTCCACTGGGTAAGCGAGAAATGCGATCGCTCCAATTTTGGCTTGAAGGGGTAATGATTTCTCGATTTTGTCGATTTGGCGCTTGGGTTTGAGTCATATCTTGAGCTTCCTGATAATTTTACTAAGTTTGCTTACGACTACTTCTGTACAATTTTGACATTAGTTGCCAATCCGAGGAATTGCAGTAATCTAATGGTCATCCAAGTCACATCAATTTCCCACCATTGCAAACCATGACGGGCTGAATATTGAAAAGCATGATGATTATTATGCCAACCTTCGCCAAAAGTCAAGAACGCAACCCACCAACAGTTAGTAGAGCGGTCTTTTGAATCATGACTACGATAGCCGACCATATGACAAGCACTATTAACAAACATCGTAGAGTGAAGTCCAACAAATAAACGTACAAAGATTCCCCAAATTACAAAAGACCATCCACCGATCAAATACAGGATAACCCCTAAAGCAACTTGTAACTCGATGTAATATCTGTGACAAAAACGATAAAATGGGTCATCAGCAATGTCCTTAGTAAGCCGGGGAAGTTCAGTTCTCATCGGCACCGAGTGCATTAACCAACTGATGTGACTCCACCAAAAACCCTGGGTAGAATTATGAGGGTCTTTTTCCTGATCGGAATACAAATGATGCGCTCTGTGATATCCCACCCAGCCGAGTACACCTCCCTGAAGAGCCAAAGTACCACACAAAATCAAAAAATATTCCAGCCATTTAGGAGTTTGTAAACTGCGATGGGTAGCCAAACGATGAAAACCAAAAGAAATTCCCAAACCGATGGTTATCCAGTGTAAAAACACTGCCACCCCTAGAGCAGCCCAACTAAATGTATGGGGTAAAAATACTAACAATACTGCTAAATGAAGTATACAAGTAAAAATAATTACCTTTGGTCTTGGGGTAGCTGGATTAAATTGAGATACATTGCTAGTCATAATTTTATTGAATTTTAACTTTACACTGGATTGGATTGATTGGGGTTGTCACATGAATCATGTCACCATCACTTGATTTTTTTAAGAAGTTACTCGAAAACTGATTCTATCGCTGACGCACCTGCTAGTAGTATTTTACGGGAGAATATCGACCTCAAGTTGGGAACCATCTTTAACCAATAGAATCATTTCCATTTGAGGATTATAACCATCAATCGCTTGTAAGATATTAGGAATTGTTTGCTGTGCGACCATCCATTTATGTAAATAAGTTGAAAGTTATTTTTTTGACTGCACCTCTCAAAAAAAAGCATATTGCCCTAAACTTGATTGGTGCAATGGTATTGACCACAAACACGATGAAAATGTTCGCGGGATAAATCAAGTTTCTTGATATGACAAAATCGCCGTAAGTCCACTCTATGCAAGCAATCTACTTGCCCATCCTAAAATTAACGAAAAGCTAACGGCAGCTAACATTTGCCGTGCGACTAACATCAAAGCAAATCGCGGTGACTGCTCCCGTGATATGGTTAATCCTGTCACCAAACAAGGTAGTAAAACTCCGCCTAGATAAACACCTGTGAGGATTTGTCCTGGTGTTAATAAAGAAATAGTTTTTGCTTCTGCAAATAATAACAAGCCGTCTTTACGAATCGAAGCCAATATCACAGGTAATGCTGCTTCTTTTGGGAGATTAAATATTCCCATTAGTGGATGTATGAAACTGCTGAGGGCAGAAATTATTCCCAGCCAATCTAACATTGAAGCAATAATCGTGATTAGTAAAAAAATGGGAATCGCTTGAGTTAAAAACTGGTTGACTGTTCCCGAAGCTTCCCTGATGATATCTTTGAGACGGGGAAATTCCAGGAAAGTCCGTTTTTCAATTACTAGGGGATTATTCCGGGAACGTGCCACAGGTGAAGAAACAATGCGAGTATAAATTAGGGTGGTAAAGGCAAGATACAGTAAATAGGGGATAACTAACATCGGTTGATTTGCAGCGCTAAAAACCCCTAAAGTTGCACCAAATTGGTAGGAGCAAGCAGAACCAAAGGCAATCGCAGATATACAAGTTTTTCTAGAACAACTCGAACAAGAACGGGTACTAATTACTGCTGGTACGTTGCAACCGAAACCCATAATTACCCGCACTAAATCCCGTCCAGATAAACCAAAGGGACGCAATAGGGGATGGATTGCGACTGTAATGCGTTCAACTAGTCCACTGGCTTTATATCCACCCAAAAACAATGCATACAAAATTACAGTTGGTACAGCCCAAACAAATAGTAATGGTCCCATGGTCACCAAGCCATAGTTTCCCACTAAAATATTTGGCAACGGAGATGGAAGTTGCTGCAAAGCTTGAATTAAAGGGTTTAATAAAATCTTGACTGCTGGTTCAACCACTCCCGCAAACCCATTTGCAAACCAGACTGCCATAATTGCCGGAAGAAGTAAAAGTATAATTGCCAGTAACCAACCTATACGGGGATGTTCGAGTAATGTGGCTTTTGGCTGAATTTGCCAACTCATAGGCATGATTTGCCAATTTACCGGGAAAGATGTTGGTTGCTCAAAACAATTCAGGATTTCTGTGCGATCGCCCTGGGTTAATTTTCTTGCATTTACGGCAATAAATGTTAATCCCGATGTTTGACTCCATCGTCGAACTACTTCTCTACTCAAGTCAGTCTCTAACACTTTATCCCAAAATGTGATAACTACTATTCCCCGTTTATTTGCCAATAACGGTAATAGCTCCCCTAAATCTTCATCAAGATGAGTAGCCTTGACTACCAACAGTACAGTATCGTGAGTTTGTAACTGCTCGATCGCCATGCGAGTTGTGGCACTATCGGAACGGTAAAAAATACCTGGGGTATCAACAAAACTATATTTATCATATTTGTAAGTATCACAAATCACAGTCGAACCGCGAAAGTTAGAACTGTAGGCATTACGTCCTGTTAAAGATGCAATTAATTGAGATTTTCCTGTATTTTCTTTACCAATCACCACAATAGAGCTTTGAGTCGGAAGAGAGCGGGTATTGGAAAACATAGATACAACCCCGTGAGTTTAAAATGTTTTTTTCAAATCTGATATTTAACACTGACAATCATCGTTACAACAAGAAAGGTCATCAAGAAACATTCCCCCTTGGCGGTATACTTGCAGTGGGGAAGTATCGAACCCTAAATGTTGGGCGATCGCATTGGCAACAACTGCAAACCGTTGCCGAAATTTGTAGATAAAGCAGAAAATTAAATTACCATGACGTACCGACGGACCAGTTAAAAATAAGCCAGGAGTAATTGTAGATTCGTCGTCTTGAGTTAAACTTGCATATCCTTCTGACCAGTCAAACAAATGGGCGATCGCCTTTAAACTACCATCAAAACCTGTACAGAGAATCGGTTGAGTTTGGCTAATCCACTTTTCATCACCAGCATACACCGCAAAACCACCAGAAACAGCTTCAACTTTGGTTATGGGGGCATCATTAATCAACTCTAATAGCCCAGTACTGTGGGCAATTTTCAATCTTTCCAAAGTATATAACGAAAGGGCTACACTGGGATCGTGGTGAAAATTTCCCCAAGGACTCCTATTATCGAGTACCTTCACCCGTTTACCCAAAGAGACAAGATTGATTGCAGCATCCATTCCGCTTTCATAACCACCAATAATCACAAAATCCTCTCCCTGCAAATTTTTCCAAGTACCGACTTGGGAGTTATGAATACACAGTTGTGAGCCAGGAAAGGGATTTAAGTTAGGATATTGAAATTCCCCTGCTGCCCAAATCACAAAGCGAGTTTGCAAATCACCCTTTGAGGTTTTAACAGTAAAACCCTGTTGTTGGGGTAGAAATTCAATTGCTTTGACATCGGTATTCGTTTGTACTGGTAACTGGAAAAACTCAGCAGCCGTGTTTAAATATAAAGCGTACTCTTTACCACTGAGATGTTCCCGTTGTAAGCTCAAACCAGGAGAAGTTTGAAGTGCGATCGCGTTTAAATCCAAAAGCCCAAAACCGTGACTGGGAAACGATGGGGTAATAAATCGCATTTCCGAGGGCCAACGACTAAAAGATGCTCCCACTTGATAACGCTCTAAAATCACAAAGTTTTTAATCCCCAAATTCTGCAAGACAACTCCGCAACCAATTCCAGCTGCACCAGCACCAACTATGACAATATCGAATTCCGCAGCTAAATTCATATTTTCACTGATTTGAATAATTTTGTCAAAAAACTAGGTGGCATTTCAGGATGGATAAACAAATACCCGATACCAGCCCTCAGATAATATCTACCCAACAAAACACTCAATGTAGTCTTGATAATGATTATTATAATCAAAAATTTCGACAGGGTGATTCACGTCAAGTGATTATTCCAGCGTTGAAAGCGTGTATCGATCTAATAACTTGTTTAAATAATCTGGAAGATGGGGATAATTATGTTGCTGATCCAAGTCAGTACGGTCTGTTGTAAAAATCACTTCATCTACAACCTTGCCCGAATGACAATCGATAAAAACAGTCCAATATTTGCCGATTATGCCCAAAAGTCCAATATTAACCATGCAATCGTCATTTGCAAAAACGACCGCATCCAGTAACTCGAAAAAATGCTGATGTTCTGGTTTGACTTCTAGGTATTCCAGTAAATATTCAAAAGCGGTTGTAGAAGCCGTTGATTTATCAATCACAGAAGGCAAGTTAATATACTAAAATCTAATCATAACAATATTCATATTTTTTGTGAATTTTTTGATAAATTATGATAATTCTAATTATAAAAGTTTTAAATAAATGTAGCGCTACTATATCTCAATCAGGGTTTTGATATTGCAGAAAATTATGTTCATTTATCAAATCAGCAATATCCATTGAGTAGTGTAATTAATAGTATGATATTTGGATTTTGTCGCTGATATATAAATTAATTAGTATATCCTAAAATATTATTTATTAGATGGCGCAAAATGTGGTTGAAAATCAGCCCATATTTTACAGATAATTTGAAAACATTGCAGTGGTGTAATTGGGAGATTTGTGAGATAACAAAATGCAACTTGATTTCCAGACTCTAACAAAAATACCACATCTGTTTCCGGATTATAACTATCTACCGCTTGAAGT
>JBHJOU010000919.1:0-4411 GCA_050329355.1 Rivularia sp. (in: cyanobacteria) | reverse complement strand
TTACCAAGTTTAGCAAAGCGAGTATTTTTAACAATTGGTAGACAAGAATTAACTGTTTTTACACAAGTTGAAAATATCTGGTTTTTGATGCGAATGATTGAAAAACCTGCACCGGATATTATATTACCAAATGGATTACTTTTACTTGACAGGGGACCATTTGACAAAGATTTAGAAAAGCAATTATTACATCAATATAATATTGATACTGTTGTGAGTAAAAACAGCGGTGGTGATGCAACTTATGGGAAAATTATTGCTGCACGAGAATTGGGTGTGAAAGTAGTAATGGTAAAACGTCCGATGCTTCCTCAAGGCAAACGGGTGGAAGATGTGCAAGCAGCTTTGGAGTGGGTGGAGGGATTTTAGATTTTAGATTTTGGATTTTGGATTTTGGATTAAGCAATTGCTCCTATCCCGCTGGAAAATTACCTATTTCTATGAAACCTCTTTCCTCTGCGCTCTCTGCGCCTCTGCGGTTTTTTTTATCAGTAATCTTCTGCCGGGAAGGGAATAATAGTAATGTTTATAAAAATAGGAAAGATATAAATAATGCCGCGCATTTTTGACAACATTAATTTACAGATGCTGCCGATTTTACGAGAAACACTCAATGTTTCTTATAAAGCGGACTTTTGTGTGGGTTATTTTAACTTGAGAGGATGGCAGAAAATTGATGATTTGATTGAAAAGTATCCCGGTGGTGAGATTGGTTGTTGTCGTTTGCTAATTGGGATGCAAAGTCTACCAAGCGATGAACTTCGGAATGTTTTATCTCTTAGTCGCGGTGAGGGGCGGCTTGATAATAGTACTATAATTCGTTTAAAAAAGAAGATGGCGGCAGAGTTTCGTAATCAACTTACTATTGGTGCGCCAAATAATCAAGATGAAGCTGGATTGAGACGGTTAAGCAGTCAATTAAAAACTCAAAAATTAGTTATTAAATTATATTTAAAACATTCTCTCCATGCCAAATTATATTTAGTACATCGTCATGATGCTAATACACCAATTGTCGGTTTTTTAGGTAGTAGTAATTTGACTTTTTCGGGTTTGCTAAAACAAGGTGAATTGAATGTTGATATTTTAGATCATGATGCTTGTAATAAATTACAAAAATGGTTTAATCAACGATGGGAAGAATACGGTTGTATAGATATTTCTCAAGAATTAGCGTCGATAATTGATCATAGTTGGGCAAGAGATGAATTAATCCCACCACATCACATTTATTTGAAGATTGCTTATCATTTATCTCATGAAGCAATCGCTGGACTTTCTGAGTTTAGAATTCCCCAGGAATTTAATAATTTATTTGAGTTTCAAAAAGCCGCAGTTCAATTAGCAGCGCGTCATGTAACTAGACGTGGTGGTGTAATTGTCGGGGATGTAGTGGGCTTGGGAAAAACTTTGGTAGGAACGGCTTTAGCGAAAATTTTACAGGAAGATTGTTTTTTAGAAACGTTGATTATTTGCCCAAAAAATTTAACGAGTATGTGGCAGGAATATGTAGATAATTATCGGCTTTATGCAAAAGTTTTATCTATAAGTCAAGTGCAAACTAAGTTACCAGAATTACGCCGTTATCGGGTTGTGTTGATAGATGAAAGTCATAATTTACGCAATCGAGAAGGTAAAAAATATAGAGCAATTTCTGAATATATTGCAGCCAATGAAAGCAAATGTATTTTACTTTCTGCAACTCCTTATAATAAAAGTTATCTCGACCTTTCCGCGCAATTAAGATTATTTGTAGCGGAAGATGAAGATTTAGGATTTCGTCCGGAAGTTTTAATTAATGAGTTAGGAGAAATAGAATTTAATCGAAGATATCAATGTTTTGTTCGTTCGTTAGCTGCTTTTGAAAAAAGCGAATATCCCGATGATTGGCGAGATTTGATGAAACGCTATATGGTACGACGAACTCGTTCGTTTATTAAGGATAATTATGCTAAATCTGACTCTGTTGATTCTTCTTTTGGTCATGGTGAAAAAAAAGATAGAAAATATTTAGAATTTGCGGATGGAACTCGCTCTTATTTTCCAGAGCGTATTCCTAAAACTATCAAGTTTACTTTGGATGATGCTGGGAAGAATTCCTATTCATGTTTTTATTCTGAGTCGGTAGTTGAAGTTATTAATCAACTTAATTTACCGCGTTATGGATTGGGTGAATACGTTGTTAAAAAGCCGAAAATTTTACCGACAGAAGCTGATCAACGTTATTTAAATGGTTTATTTCGTAGTGGTAAACGGTTAATGGGATTTTCTCGAACTAATTTATTTAAACGTTTGGAAAGTAGCGGGATAGCTTTTATTCAATCAATTGAACGTCACATATTACGAAATTTTATTTATTTGTATGCATTAGAAGAAGGGCTTGATATTCCGATTGGTAGTCAAGATGCAAGTTTATTAGATACTCGGAATAATGATCAGGATGCTGATGCGGTAACGGCAATGATTGATATAGAGACTGAAGATGAAACTGATGATTTAGATTCTGCGAATAGTTTGGCAGCAGAAATTGCAAAAATTACAGAAAAAAGTTTTCGTATGCAAGCGAAATCAATTTATCAAGAATATACAACTAAATATCAACGACGCTTTAAATGGTTGAGTTCGACTTTATTTGATATTAAGAAACTAAAACGTGATTTACTAGCGGATGCCACAATTTTAATTAATTTACTCCAACAATTTGGAGAATGGCAACCTCAGCAAGATGAAAAATTAACAGCTTTAATTAAATTATTAACTAAAATTCATCCTCAAGAAAAAGTATTGATATTCACTCAATTTGCCGATACAGTTGAGTATTTAACTGAAAATTTACAAGCAGTAATTCATCAAGTTGGGGGTGTGACTGGTAGTGATAAAAATCCTACAGAATTAGCGCATAAATTTAGTCCTGTTAGTAATAAAAAACGAGATAAAATATCACCATCTGAGGAATTAAGAATTTTAATTGCTACTGATGTTTTGAGTGAAGGTCATAATTTACAAGACTGTGCAATTATAGTCAATTGGGATTTACCTTGGGCAATAATTCGCTTAATTCAAAGAGCGGGAAGAGTCGATCGCATTGGTCAAAATTCTGAAAAAATTCTCTGTTATTCGTTTTTACCAGCAGAAGGAGTCGAACGGATCATCAATTTACGGGGAAGACTCCAGCAAAGATTGCAGGAAAATGCGGAAGTTGTCGGCACAGATGAGACGTTTTTTGAAGATGATTCTACAAGAGTTATTCTCGACCTTTATAATGAAAAATCAGGGATTTTAGATGGTGATGAAGATACGGAAGTTGATTTAACTTCTGAAGCGTTTCAAATTTGGAAAAAAGCCACCGATAACAATCCAGCTTTGAAAAAGAAAATTGAAGAAATGCCAAATGTCGTTTACTCAACTCGCCCTCATCATCCCAAACCAGTACAACCTTTGGGAGTTTTATTGTATATGAAAACTACCGAGGGTAATGATTCTTTAATTTATGTCGATCGCGATGGTAATAGTGTTACTCAGTCGCAATTAGGAGTATTGAGAGCAGCAGCTTGTGAACCAGATACCCCTGCAATTGCTAAATATGAAAAACACCACGAATTAGTGTTAAAAGCTAGCGCATTAATTGCAGAAGAAGAGAAAAATTCCGGTGGTCAATTGGGACGACCTAGTGGTGCTAGATTCCGTACTTATGAACGATTAAAAAGTTATGTACGGGAGATGAAAGGTACCATATTTGTATCAGAAGAACTGTTAAAAGTAATCGATGAAATTTATCGTTATCCCTTACGACAATCAGCAATTGATACTTTAAATCGTCAATTAAGAAGCGGTATTAGTAATCAACAATTAGCTGAATTAGTAGTCGCTTTACGAACTGATGACCGTTTGTGTATTGTTAGTGAAGAAATAGAAAAACGCGAACCGCAAATTATTTGTTCTTTGGGATTACGAGAAAATCTGCTTGATGGGTGAGTATTCAATCCATTTGGGACTGTTCATATCCCCGACTTCTCGGAGAAGTCGGGGATCTAAATTCTCGTAGTGCGTTGGTGTAGCCTGCCCCGGAGGGCATACTTCTAGCTCGCTAGCCAATAGCGAGCTTTTCGGCTCGCACTACAAAATTTAACCCATCAGAATTAATGTGCTGGAGTACTAGTAGTTCATGTCATTAAATTTGACGGATTCGTTTTCTCGTTGGGTTGGGATAAGTCAGTTAACAGTAAACAATTAACAATTAATAGTAAACAAATTGAAGGTAGAGACGCGATATATCGCGTCTGTACAATCATGTCTATTGCAGAATGTTCTGGTGTTGCTGTATTTGAAATTACAACAGCAGATGGTGCGATTCCCGATGCAAAAATGCGTGTTGCAATTCACAAGGAAATTAGTAGTTTAGTTGCGGAAA
>JBHJOU010000268.1:0-3635 GCA_050329355.1 Rivularia sp. (in: cyanobacteria) | reverse complement strand
CCTTCAATGCAGCTATCTATAGTACCGAATAGCAATCAACCTTTAAAGATTGTCGCACTGGGGGATAGTTTAGTTTACGGATTTGGAGATCCCGACGGAGGTGGTTGGGTTGAAAGATTGCGACGAACTTGGATGTTACCCGAAAGTGCTGGACACGTTCTGTATAATTTAGGTGTACGCGGCGATCGCATTGGACAAGTTGCCAAAAGACTCGAAGTTGAATTTCGTCATCGGGGAGAGTTACGAAACCGCTTTCCTGACATAATTATATTATCAGTCGGAGTAAACGATTCTGCGCGAGTAGGTCGTCCTGACGGTAAGAATTATACAGATTTTGCCAGTTTTGAAGAACAACTTGCTTCATTATTGCAACAAGCACAAAAACTCTGTCCCGTGTTATTTGTAGGTATGGTACCAGTAGATGAGCTTAAAATGCCTTTTCTTAACTGCTTGTACTACAATTGCGAAGACCAATACCGTTACAAAGAAGCAACAAAACTAGCTTGTCGAACACAGGGAATACCTTATTTAGATATATTCGACAAATGGATGCAACATCACGAGACTTGGAGAGTACAACGCTTAAGTAGCGACGGACTTCATCCCAATACACTAGGTTATCAAACTCTACTGGAAGACGTAACCAATTGGGAAGTTATGGCGCATTTTAATTCTAGCGAATATTATCGCTTAACATCATAGAAAGGTTAAAGGTTAAAGGTTGGGAATCAACTATCAACTGTCAACTGTCAACTGTCAACTGTCAACTGTCAACTATCAACCATCAATCTAAAATCTAAAATCTAAAATCCAAAATTCCATGACTCCAACTTTATTTGGTCGTTGGCAAACTCGTTTATTATTACTTTTAACTGTAGGTGTATTAGTTAGTCTACCATTTGCAATTGGTTTGATTGGTTCACCGCAAAGTAATGTATATTTCTGGATACTTTTTTATGTAGCTATTTTTGGTTTAGGTTGGGATATATTATACGACCAAATGCAAAAATATCGGTGGGATAGAGATTGGCCAGCACTTTTCCAATTATTCGCTGGTATTTGGGAATTTATATTTATAGTTTGTGGAGTCAAATTTTTAGGATTTTTACCAACACCTATTCCCAAAGAAGAATTACCTTTATTTTGGGTTTTCTTTCACTACAGTATAGTTTGGCTGGCAGTTTTTATTACTTCTCAAAGTATAATGCGAATTCTTTTCGTGCGTTGGCGTTTTCGTGGTGGACAATGGTTATAAATACCTTTTGTGAAACACCCATATACTTGTAGAGACGTAGCATTGCTACGTCTCCATATTCAGCGAACAACACAGACTTACTGTTTATAAATTAATCAGGACTAATATTAGAATTACCATCGTTCCAAGCTATAAAATTGCTTTTATCAATCGAGTTAATATCAATACCAATTAAAGTAGCTAAAACTTGATTCCCTTGAAGAATATTCGTATTACTTCCATTACTTCCACTTGATTTAAACAACAAATCCTCGAAAGTTAAATCATCAGATAAACCTATTAAATCAACACCGTTTTCAAAATCGTAGATAACATCCCTACCCGTAAGTGAGCTAATAACAAAAGTATCTTTACCATCTCCGCCATAAAGTCTATCGTTACCACCACCACCAATTAAAGTGTCATCACCTTCACCACCGTAGAGATTATCATTTCCATCTCCACCAATTAAAGTGTCATTTCCACCTCTTCCATAAAGGAAAGCACTTCCACCGTAATTAGAAGCATCAATTGTATTAGCCTCATCTCCACCATTTAAAACAACTCGTTCAATATTGGTAAAAGTATCTGTACCTGTAGCATTACTTTCAAGAGTGCCATCACTAAGAATAAAATCGGTATCTGCTGTTTCTCTTAAGGTGTCAAAACCATCTCCTCCATCAATAGAGTCATCACCTTCACCACCGTACAGATTATCGTTTCCATCTCCACCAGTTAAAGTGTCGTTTCCAGCAAATCCGAATAGAAAATCATTTCCCGCTCCTCCATCAATAATGTCATCTTCTGCGCTTCCCCTGAGTCGATCATTTCCAGAAGTTCCATTAATTTCATTTATAGAAGCTTGGTTAACATATTCATAAGCACCAATATCAACTGTATTATCAACAATCCGCTCAAATCCCACACCTCTTTGTTCAAAAGGAATTAGCTCAGTAGTATTACCATTTCCATTTAAATCAAAAGTATCTAGAGCTAGGTTAGTATTACTACCTGCATTAATTGCTGGACTACCTTTCAAGAGTTTATGAGTTTGAGTAGCACCACCATTATCTTGTAGAGGACTGAGTAATGGATCAATTGGAGCATTAATTGTACCAATAATGTCACTGCTAATAAAGCCGATTACACCATTACCGTTACCAATTAAGTTATTAGCACCGCTAGTAATATTACCAAAAGCTAAGTTTATAAAGTCATCATTACGTGTATTAGCTGCAACAATACTGTTAGAAATATTTGTAATACCAAAGTTAGCAATACCACCTCCTACTTGAGAAGTACTATCATTTCCGCTAGTATTTTGGGCTGTATTATTGGTAATGGTGCTATTGCTAATCGTTGATTTACCACCTAATGCTGGATTAAAAGGATTGCTGGGATTAACTGTATTAACTAATCCACCACCACTTTCGGATGCAGTATTACCACTGAGAGTACTGTTAATTAAAGTTAGATTATCATCATTACGAATACCGCCGCCATTTTTCGCTGTATTACCGCTAAAAGTACTATTTACAATCGTTGCTGAAGCTCCAATCGTATTGATCAGTCCACCACCACCACTGGTATTACTCGTTCCTATTGAAGTGTTAGCGGCAATAGTACTATTAATAATAGCTATAGTGCCGTCGTTACGAATACCACCACCATCATCAGCAGCTTGGTTATTGCGAACTACAACATTTCTCAGGGTAAGGTTTTCTCGGTTCCAAATACCTGCACCATCATCAGTCGCGTCATTCCCTGTTAGAGTTTTTCCACCTGTAATAGTTAAACCTTCGATAGTGACATTAATTTTATTACTGCCGTTGCTATCATCGATTTTGAAAACACGGGATGCATTATTAGCACTGATAGTAAGTTGATTCGCACCTAAACCCTCAATAGTAACAGCATCTGTTATTAGTAATTCACCGCTAGTCAGAGTAATAGTTTGTCCCTTCAAACTAGCATCAAAGGTAATTGTATTTGCACCTGCAAGATTGTTAGCGTTTTGAATTGCTTGTCGTAAAGAACCTTCTCCACTGTCGTTGGTATTGGTAACAACTAAGCTATTATTTATTTCAGCGACAACTTGAATGCTTCCTGTTGGTAAACTGGTTCCAGTACTTGAAAAAGTCCAGTTTTCAGGATTATTAATCGCTGCTAACCATTCTTCCCGTGTACCGTTAGATATAGTATTAAAGTTAAAAGCAGCATATATTGCCGTGTTGTTAAGCAAAACTGCTGTATTTTCCTGTTGGGATAATCCAGTAATTACACTACCTGTATTGGAACTTGTTGCATCTTCAAAAACACCAGTATTATCAACTTGATAAATAGCTGTAAAATCCGAATTGAGTGGGTTTAACGTATTGGTAGATTGAAATGCTGCTATTTG